>VAYD01000541.1:3462-3902 GCA_005883905.1 Actinomycetota bacterium | reverse complement strand
CCGGGATGAGCCAGGTCAGCCGCGAGGACAAGCGCGACTGGGGCGACTGGTGGCGCTTTACGAGCCAAGGCACGGAGCGGCTGTTCAGCGAGGCCTTCGACGACGTCCAGGTCGAGGCGCACGGGAACGTCCTGAGCGCCGCGGCGTTCCTCTATGCCTACGCGGCCGAAGAGCTCACGGCCGAGGAGCTCGGCCACCGCGATCCCGACTACGAGCTGTTGATCACCGTACGCGCGACGTCCCGAACGCCCTGACGTCCGCCACGAGGTCCGCCAGGAGGCGGGGGTAGATGCGCGAGGCGCAGAACGACTCGGACTTCGCATGCCCGCGGGCTCGGATCGCCCGGAACGCGTCGGGGTTCGCGTGGACGGCGGCGACGACCTGGCGCAGGACCGCGGGCGAGCGGACCTGGACGTAGTCGATGCCGGCCTCGAGGCCGT
>VAYD01000541.1:1525-3423 GCA_005883905.1 Actinomycetota bacterium | reverse complement strand
GCGAGGTGCAGGCAGACGCGGTTCTCGAAGGACGGGAATGGGCCGACGTGGAGGTTGATGCCGACGTCGATCGAGCCCCAGAGCTCGCGTGTCGACGAGCCGTCCAGGCCGGCGGCGATCCGCAGCCCCGTGACGACGTGCAGCACGTCGAACTCGTGCTTGACCGGCGTGAGCCACTGCTCGCGATGCTCGGTCGAATAGCCGACGAAGGCGACGCGCGGCGGCCGGGCCGGTGCGCGCAACGCCGACGCGAACAGATGATCGGCGACCGGCAACGGAACAGACCGCCAGACCGGGACGCCCGCGGACTCGGCGGTGGGCGCGCCCATGGGGTCGAACGTGATGATCCGGTCGAACTGCGAGGCATCTGTCTGGGCGAGCTCGCTCAGACGGAAGGCCTGCTCGGGATGCACGGCACCGCTCGCGTCGCGCGGAATCGGCTCGGTGTTGAAGCCGAGCGTCAGCGCGTCGACCCCCCGCAGGAAGCCAGCCGGAAGCGTCTCGGGCCGGAACACCACCACCGCGCGGGGTCCGATCCCCCGCGATGGTCGACGAAGAACGGCTCGACGCCCCCGGCGGATTCGAGCAGCGAACACTGCTCGAAGTACTCCCGCTGCCCGACGAAGCAGGCCTTCACAGCAGGCGCTTCTTCGCACGCCGCGCGATCGCCCGCAGCGGCCGCGACGACTCGACGCGCTCGCGCACCTTCTGCGCGGCGAGATACGCCTCGTCGGTCTCCAGGCGCTTGATGTACGCCGACGCGGCGAAGTGGTCCTGGCGCAGCAGCGCGACACCGGCCATCAGGTCGCCCATCAGCCGGTGCGGCCAGCGCACGGACTCCGGCGGCGGCGAGGCGACGATCTCCGCGAGTGCGGCGGCGACCTCCGAGGCGCCGGACGGCCAGTCCGCAACGGCGGCGCGTGCGCCCTCGGCGAGTCGCGCCGCGAGCTCGGGGTCGGACGAGAGCTGCGAGCGCAGCCGCTCCACGTCCGCCGGGTCGTCGGGCTCGGCGATCAGGCCGCTGACCATGTGCTCCACGGGCCCCGCATTCGAAGGCAGCACGATCGGGGCGCTCCCCGCGAGCATGGCGGGGACGGGCGAGCCCTCGAGGACGACGTCGGCCGCCGCGGGCGCGAGCGGCAGGCGCCCGAGCAGGACGCGCGCGTCGGGGCGCAGCTCCGCGAGCGCGGCCTGGACCGACGCGTCCGTTGCAATGAAGTCCACCGGCAGGTCCAGCGCCACGACGGCCGCGAGCCGCTCGGCCTGCCACGCGCCCATCGATTCGAACGCGAGCGACGACACGAGCTCCACGTACCGCGACGCCTCCAAGCCGAACAGATGCGTCGTTGTCTGCCACGACGCGACGTCGAACGATCCGCCCACGGACGCAACCGGCACAGCGCCGCCGCCGGCGGAGATGTCGCGCTCCGTCAGCGCCACCACGACCTCATGATCGGCCGACAGCTCCGCGGCGACCCGGGCCACCGGGTCCTCACCGGCGGGCAGGCCCTCTGCGAGCACGCACAGCCTCAAGACGCCCATATCCTAAGTCGGTGCGCCTCGCGTTCGTCGGCCAGCAGGCCTACTTCGGCTACATCTCCCTCGAGCAACCGGCCAAGGGGCTCGAGCCGCGCTTCTTCGAGCTGCGGCCGAACGAGTCGGGCAGCGAGCTCAGATCCGCACTCGACGCCTATGACCCCGACGTCCTCATCGCGTTCCGCCCCGAGTTCGTGCCGAGCGGGCTCTTCGAAGGCCTCCGAGCGATCACCGTCGGCTGGCTGACGGAGCCGCTCCCGCGTGGCGTAGAGGCGCACGAGGACCTCCGGACGCGGATGGAGTACCTGCGCGCCATCGACCCGGGCAACTTCGACCGCGTCATCGCCTTCGAGCCGAAGATC
>VAYD01000541.1:0-1507 GCA_005883905.1 Actinomycetota bacterium | reverse complement strand
ATCTGGCGAAGCATCCCGCTGCCCTGCACGGACCGCCTGTTCGCGGAACCCCGAGAGGCGAACGGCCGCCCGACCTTCCTCTTCACCGGCCGCTCCACCGCCCACCGCGACGCCTTCCTCGACCCGATCAAGCACGATTTCGACGTCGTCCACCTCGCCCACGGCGTGACGGACGCAAAGCTCCAGGAGTTCATGGCGGAGTGCGACGCCGGCATCAACCTGCACAACGAGCCCTACCCCACCTTCGAGAACCGCTGCGGCGTCTACCTCGCCGCCGGCCTGCTGCTCATCTCCGAGACGCTCGACCCGCGCTGCGGCCTCATCCCCGGCGTGCACTACGTCGAGTGCGACGCGCCCTGGGCGATGTGGGAGATCTGCGCCGCGTTGACGCGAACTCCGCATACGTTCCGTACCATCCGCATCCGCGGCCGGGCGGCGGGGGAACGCTTCCGGGCGTCAGCCGTCTATCCCCGGCTTGTCGCTGATCTGCTTGCCGACATCCGGGCGCACGGGTCATCTCGCGGTGCACGAGTCACCGCAACGTCAGGAACACAATGAGCGTTGAACCGAACATGAACGGACGTGGCAACGGGCTGGCCGAGCAGGCGCCCACTCCAGGCCAGACGATCCTCGTCGCCGGCGGCGCCGGCTACATCGGCTGCGTCCTGGTCCCCAAGCTGGTCGAGCGCGGCTACAAGGTCCGCCTGCTCGATCGCATGTACTTCGGCGAGCAGGGCCTCGACGCGGTGCGCGACAGGATCGAGACCGTCGTCGCCGACGTGCGCGACATCCCCGAGTCGGCGCTCGACGGGGTCGACGGCGTCATCAACCTCAGCGGCCTCAGCAACGACCCGACCGCCGAGTTCGACCCCGAGGCGAACTGGCAGATGAACGCGGTCGCGACCGAGACGCTCGGCCAGATGTGCGTCCAGCGCGGCATCGAGCGCTACGTCTTCGCCAGCAGCTGCTCGCTCTACGACGGCCTGCCGCCGGGCATGCACGACGAGGAGGCGCCGATCGAACCGCGCGCCGCCTACGCGACCTCCAAGCGCTACGGCGAGGAGGCGCTGCTGAACCTGGCCGGCGAGGGCCTGACGCCGGTGCTGCTGCGCAACGGCACGGTCTACGGCTACTCGCCGCGGATGCGCTTCGACCTCGTCGTCAACACCTTCGTCAAGGACGCGCTGCTGACCGGCAAGCTGCTGCTGCACGGCGGCGGCTGGATGTGGCGCCCGCTCGTCGACATCCGCGACGTCGCCGACGCGATGATCGCCGCCTACGAGGCGCCCGCCGAGAAGGTGCGCGGCGAGATCTTCAACGTCCTGCACTCGAACTACCAGATCCGCGAGCTGGCGATGATCGTCGCCGGCAGCGTGCAGCTCGTGACCGGGCGCACGATCGAGCTCGAAGAGGTGCCCGCGCCGAAGCTCACGCGCGACTACGAGTGCTCCAACGCGAAGCTCTCGATGACGCTCGGCTTCATCCCGCGTCACTCGGTGCTCGAGGC
>VAYD01000540.1:1022-2526 GCA_005883905.1 Actinomycetota bacterium | reverse complement strand
CTCTGGCCCGGCGAGCTGCGGTGGGAGCTCGACCCCGGCCCGCACCCGCACGAGGCGGGCTTCCTGGCGCTCGACTCGGCCAAGGCGCGCGAGCGGCTCGGGTGGGCGCCTGCATGGGACCTCGACGCGGCGCTGGCGCGGATCGTCGAGTGGCACGTCGGCCACCGCGACGGCGCCGATATGCGCGCGCTCACGCTCGCCCAGGTCGAGGCCTACCGCAGCAGCTGATCCACCGGCGCGAAGTCGTCGGTGAGCACCTTCGCGTCGCCGATGAAGGCGTCCAGCGCGGCGCCCCGCAGCCCGCGTTGCGCGACCGGCCGGTCGCTCCCGATCAGGACGTAGTTGTGGAAGACCGGCACGACGACGACGTTGCGGAAGACTGCTCGCATCGTTGCCGCCTCTGCCCGCGCGAAGCGGTTGCCGGCGTCGATCAGGTTCATCATGTACGCGCCGCCGGGGCGCAGCCGCCGATGCAGGTTCGTCAGGAACTCCTTGGTCGTGAGGTGCCACGGGACCGAACGACTGGAGAACGCGTCGCCGATGATCACGTCGTAGCTGTGCAGCGGCTCGGCGTTCAGCGACACCCGGGCGTCGCCCTCCTTGACCTGCAGGCGCGGGCCGGTGCGGAGGCCGAAGCGCTCGCGTGCGATGTCCACGACCGCCGGATCGATCTCGAGCACCTTGCTGTACGTGCCCGGCCGCGTCGCAGCGAGGTACAGCGGCAGCGTGAACGCGCCGCCACCGACGTGGAGCGCGCGCAACGGGCGGCGCGCCGGCCATCGCGCGTCGATCGCCCCCGCGACGACGCGGGCGTAGTCGAACGAGAGCTGGTCGGGATGGTCGAGCTGGACGGACGAGTGCGGCAGGTTGTCGAGCACCAGCAGGGGAATCCGCGGGGCGCCCTCGACGCGGATGCAGAAGTAGGCGCTCTCCGTGGTGCACGGGCTCTTGACCTGCGCGGACGCGACGCCACCCGCGACGGCAGTGACGGCTACGGCCGCGACCACCGGCAGCGACCGCCTCGGGCTGACCCACCACAGCACCGCCGCGCCGAGGCCGATCAGCACCGCGCCGATGCCCAAGGCGATCGTGTGCGTGTGCAACCGCGAGGTCAGGAAGAATCCGGTCCCGAATGTGCCGACGAGCGCTCCGAACGTTCCAACCCCCGACAGCCTCCCAACGGTCCGGCCGGTCGCCGTCAGCGAGTGCAGCTCCAGCTTGACGACGACCGGTGTCACCCCGCTGAGCACGAACGCCGGCAGGAAGAACGTCGCACCCGAGAGCGCGACGATCGCCTTCAGGCTGTCGCTGTGGACGTGGCCGCCGAGGGCGTTGACCAGCGGCGCCGAGGCCATCGCGAGCGCGCCGCCCACGATGAGCAGCGGCGCCAGCAGCCGCCGCGGGTCGATCTTGTCGGCGAGCTGCCCGAAGACCCACGTCCCGGCCGCGATGCCCGCCAGCACAACCCCGATGATGCCCGTGTACGTGTTCAGCGAGACGCCGA
>VAYD01000540.1:521-981 GCA_005883905.1 Actinomycetota bacterium | reverse complement strand
CCCCGGCGGCCGGCCGCATGCGGCCAACTATCCAGGGCGCCCCGGTCGTCATCGCAGCGTGACGCGCGTGCTCGTCACCGGCGTCACGGGCCAGGACGGCTACCTCCTGGCCGAGCAGCTGCTGCGCGAGGGGATGGAGGTCTACGGGCTGGCGCGGCGCGCCGATGCGGACGTTCCCGCGGGAACGCGCTTGCTCGTTGGCGATCTCCTCGACCACGCGTCGCTGCGGGCGGCGGTCGCCGAGGCGCGGCCGGACGAGCTCTACCACCTGGCGGCGCCGACCTACGTTCCCGACTCGTTCGCGCACCCTGAGCGCACCCGCGGCGAGATCGTCGAGGCGACCGAGGTCCTGCTCGACGCCGCGCCCGGACGGATCTTCGTCGCGAGCAGCTCGGAGATCTTCGGCGCCGCGGAGTCCTCGCCGCAGCGCGAGTCGAGTCCGAAGCGCCCGCGCAACCCG
>VAYD01000540.1:0-492 GCA_005883905.1 Actinomycetota bacterium | reverse complement strand
CCGGGATCCTCTACAACCACGAGTCCCCGCGCCGGCCGGAGCGGTTCGTCCCGCGGCGTGTCTCGGTCGGGGTGGCGAAGATCAAGCTCGGCCTGGCCGACGAGCTGACGCTCGGCGACCTCGAGGCGGTGCGCGACTGGTCGGCCGCGACCGACCTGATGGCCGGCGCGGCGCTGGCGCTGCGCCACGACGAGCCCGCCGATTACGTGCTGGCGAGCGGGGTGGGACGGACCGTGCGCGATCTCGTCGACGTGGCATTCGCGCACGCAGGGGTCGACCCCGCTGGCCGGGTCGCGATCGATCCGCAGTTCACCCGCGGCGTCGAGGCTGTGCCCTTGGTCGGCGACCCGTCCAAGGCGCGGTCCGTCCTCGGATGGGAGCAGCAGGTCAGCTTCGAGGAGCTGATCGCGCAGATGGTCGACTACGACATCGCGCGGCTGCGGGGCTAGCCGCCGAGCAGCTCGAGGTCCGCGCGCGTCATCAGCCGGATGA
>VAYD01000004.1 GCA_005883905.1 Actinomycetota bacterium | reverse complement strand
CGTCGATCGAGCTGCCCGCGAGCGGCAGCGACTCGATCAGCGACTCGTGCAGCTCCACGTTCGCGAGACCCATCTCATCCGCGCTCGCGCGGGCACGCTCGAGCATCGAAGGCGTCATGTCGACGCCGATCACGCGTCCGTGGGGACCGGTCATCTGCGCGGCGATCAGCAGGTCTGTCCCCGCGCCGCAGCCGAGGTCCAGCACCGCGGCGCCTGGCTCGATCCGTCCGAGCGTCCAGTGGTTCGCGACGCCTGCGAAGCTGTCGACGGTCGCGTCCGGCACGCGCGACAGCTCGGGCTCGGGATAACCGAGCTCCTGCGCCCAGCCGCGGCCGGTGGGGAAGATGAACTCCTGCTCCTGCTCTGTTGAGACGTCGGTGTAGGCCTTGCGGATCTCCTCGCGCAGGACGTCGACGTCGACCGGGATGTCGGTCGCGCTCATGTGGTGATCACTTCCTTGCGGGTTGTGCGGCGCTCCCACCAGGCGAGCGCCTCGGAGGGCAGGCAGAGGTTCGTGGCGGTGACGATCGCGCACGCTGCGACGAGCAGGCCACCGAGGACGAGTGCGACTGTGGTGGCGCCGGCCGCGAGCAGTGTTCCCACGACGAGCAGCCAGGCGGTCGCGATCTTGAACGCGTGACGGCGCCGGGTGGGGTTCGACGGCAGCGGAGGCCCGCCGGTGAGGTGGCGTGCCGCGTGGTTCCACAGGTAGTCGAACGGATGGCGCGCCGTGACGCCGGCGATCAGGCCGATGCCCGAGAGCGCGAACACCAGCACCGGCGACTCGAGCGCCAGCGCCACGACGACGAGCATCAGGCACGTGCCGGTGGAGAAGCGAAGCGCGAGGCCGAGACTGCGCCGCTCGTCGTCGCTCACGCCGTAGCCCTGCGTGGTCAGGTTGGCGCGCATCCACGCGCCGGTGCGTTGCTTCAGCGCGTTGCGAGCTTCCATTCCGGCCAGCCCTCCTCGAGACGCCGCGCCTGCCTGCCGGCCGCCTGCAACCGGCGGACGGCCTCGTGCGCGTAGACGCAGTACGGGCCGCGGCAGTAGGCCACGACCTCACGATCGGGCGGCAGCTCGGCCAGCCGATCTTCCAGCTCTTCCAGTGGAACCGAGCGTGCCCCGTCGATGTGGCCGGCCTCGTACTCCTCGTTCGGCCGCACGTCGACGAGCACGACATCGCCCTTGCGCAGGCGGGCGATCAACTCGTCGCGCCCAATCGCATCGACGTCGTCGCCGAGATAGTCGCGGGCGGCGCGCTCGACCTCCGCCAACTGGGAGACGGAGGCATCACGCAGCGCCAGCCACAGGGCGAGCGCCTGGTCGCCGGCGAGCGCGTAGCGCACGCTCGTTCCCTCGCGCGCGCGCGTGACCATGCCTGATGCGTGCAGCGCCTGCAGGTGCTGCGACGTGTTCGCCGTCGACTGATCGCTCGCTCGCGCGAGCTCGTCGACGGTCCGCGGCGCCTGCGCGAGCAGGTCGAGCAGCTCGAGCCGGCGCGGGCTGGCGAACGCCTTGCCCATTAGGGCGATCGCCTCGAACAATGCGCCCTTCTCGCGTCGCATTCCCATCCGTTGCTATTCAATAGATCAGTTGATAGCTTGTCAAGCGTGTACTTCCGTCAGCTGCTGAACGACGAGACCGCGTGCGCCTCCTACGTGCTCGGTTGCAAGACCCACAGCGCGTTCGCGGTCGTCGACCCGCACGTCGATCTGGTCGACGAGTACGTCGCGCTGGCGGACGCCCAGGGCGCAGCGATCGTCGCGGTGCTCGAAACGCACGTGCAGGCGGATCACGCGTCCGGGCTGCCCGAGCTGGTCGTCCGCACCGGCGCGAAGGCCTACCTGCCCGACGGCGCCGGGGTGGACTTCGATCACCACGCGCTCGCCGATCGCGAGCTCGTGAGGCTCGGCAACACTGAGATCGAGGCGCTCGCCACACCGGGCCACGCCCTCGCGCACCACGCCTACCTCGTCACCGACCACACACGCGGCGACGAGCCCTGGTTCGTCCTGACCGGCGACGCGCTGCTCGTCGGCGACGCCGGCCGCCCCGACCTGCACGCCCACGGCGAGCACACCGTCGAGGAGATGGCACGCAGCCTGTACCGGTCGCTGACCGAGCGCCTGCTGACCTTGCCCGACCACCTCGTGCTCTATCCGTCGCACTACTCCGGGTCTGTCTGCGGGCGCGGCCTGTCGGCCAACCCGATCTCGACGATCGGCTTCGAGCGCCTCCACAACCGTGCGCTGCAGTTCCACTCCGAGGACGCCTTCGTCGACGCGCTGACCCACGACATCCCGCCGGCACCCGAGCAGCAGGCCGCGATCGTCGCAGCCAACCGCAGCGGGCGACCGGTCACCGAGATCGCGGGAATGTGACGGCCGTACGACTCGGGCTGCGCGAGAACGCGGCGCAGTTCTCGGTCCTGGTCGCCGTCAACGCGTTCGTCGGGGCGATGGTGGGCCTCGAGCGCTCCACGCTCCCCCTCGTCGGCCGTGACGACTTCCACCTGACGTCGAGTGCGGCCGTCCTGTCGTTCATCGTCGCGTTCGGGCTCGTCAAGGCGTGCACCAACCTCGCAGCCGGGACGCTCGCGCAACGGGTGGGGCGCCGGCGCCTGCTGATCGCGGGCTGGGCCGCCGCGCTGCCGGTGCCGCTGCTGATCGCCGCCGCGCCGAGCTGGGCCTGGATCGTGGCCGCCAACGCGCTGCTCGGGGTCAACCAGGGCCTCGCCTGGTCCATGACTGTCGTCATGAAGATCGACCTCGTCGGACCTCGCCGCCGCGGACTCGCGCTTGGCCTCAACGAGGCAGCCGGCTACGGCGGCGTCGCGCTCGCAGCCGGTCTCGCCGGCCTGCTCGCCACGCAGTTCGCCGCCCGCGACGTCCTCGTGATCGCGGGCGCCGCGATCGCCGTGATCGGGCTCCTGCTGTCGGTGCTGTTCGTGCGCGACACGGCCGGGCATGTCGCGCTCGAGCAGGCGCACGACCACCCCGACGCCGACGGCGCACCACCGCGCCTGCGCACCGCGTTCGCGCACGCCACGTATCGCGTGCCCGCGCTGCGCTCGTGCTCGCAGGCCGGCCTCGTCAACAACCTCAACGACGGGCTCGCCTGGGGGCTCGTCCCGCTCTTCCTCGCCGCGCACGGCGCGAGCGTCGCCCAAGTCGGACTCGTCGCCGCCGTCTACCCGGGCGTGTGGAGCGTCGCGCAGATCGCCACCGGCCACTGGTCCGACACGATCGGGCGCAAGCCCCTGATCGTCGCCGGCATGCTCCTCCAGTCAGCGGCATTGGCGGCCCTTGCACTCAGCGGCGGCCGCGTTGCGATCGCGACCGCCACCGCGGCGCTGCTCGGCATCGGCACCGCGATGGTCTACCCGACCCTGATCGCCGCGATGTCCGACTCGGTGTCGCCGATCGCGCGCGCCCCCGTCGTGGGCGTCTATCGCTTTTGGCGCGACATGGGCTACGCCATCGGCGCGCTGATCGCCGGCACCGTCGCCGACGCGCTCGGCTACGGCGGCGCCGTTGCGATCGTCGCCGGGCTCACCGCCGCTTCTGGACTGTGGGTGCTGCGTGACATGCCCGCCGATCGCCGCGGCGGTGTCGCCTCGGTCCCGCCGTCGGGCACACCCGTCGGTGTTCCGGTCCGCGAGACTCGCGCGTGATCACCGACGCCGCCGAAGCCTACGACCGCCACGTCGGGCGATACGGATCACAGCTCGCGGCCGACCTGATCGGCGTCGCGGGTGTCCGCCCGGGCAATCGTGTGCTCGACGTCGGCTGCGACCCCGGCCCGCTGACATCGGCGCTCGCAGACGTGGTCGGCCCGCGGCGCCTTTGGGGCCCGACCACAGCCACCCCTGCTCGCCCGCCGAGCGGGCGCATCGGCGGTCAGGTCGGCGACGACGGCCGTGGCCGAGCATTCGTCTCACTTGCCCGGGTCCTGTGCCTGCTCGCCGCGAGAGTTTCCACCCGGAAGGCCAGCCGGCGCCCGGCGAGCCGACCGCGATTCTGATTTTTGGCGATTTATTGGCGACCTCGGGCACGGCATTTGGCTTAGATAAGCCAAATCTCGCGCTACCGCGTCCTACGGAACCGAAGGTCAGAGGTTCGAATCCTCTCGGGCGCGCTTGTGTGATGAGTCGGGACATGTGTCTCAGATGAGTCGCGTCATAGGTCTCAGCTGTTAGAGCCCGGCCAGCGGCCGGGCTCTTTGTTTTGGTTGCGCCAGTAGGTCTTGGTCGGTTCGATCAGATGGCCCGAGAGGACCTCGCCGGTGGTGAAGTCGGGCTGGGATTCTCGCGGTCTGGGGCCGGTCTGATGCGTAGGTCTGCGACCGACGGCCAACTCCAAGCGAGCCCGATTCATAGTTCGTGCAGGCGCCGCGGCTTCCCGGCGGCCACGCGCCGCCGGGCTCCGCACTGCTGACACGACTGCCAGAGCCAGTCAGCGTCCCGCGTTCTGGATCAGCGTGTTGTGGAACGCCGCGATGGCCCAGCCGCCGTCCTGCTCGGTGACGACGGCCGTGGCCTGGGAGTGGTTGATCCCCGGCGTCGGGCCACCGGGTGCGTCGAGCGTCGCCGTCGCGGCGGCGAGGACGCACCCGGGCGCGATGAGCCGAGCCGAGCCGACGCGGTAGCGGATGACGCTGCCGGCGTAGATCGAGTCGAGGATCGCCTGGTGGCCGTGAGCGACGGACGGGGCGCCCTGGTGATGCGACCCGCGGATGTCGACGAAGTCGCAGTCCTCGGTGAACGCGGCGCCGAAGGCGGCTCCGTCGGCCAGGTTCCAGGCCTGCTCGAGGCGGTCGAACAGAGCGGTGGCGATGGCGGTGGGGCTCATGGTCGTGGTCTCGTTGCCGTTGGTGATTGTCATGAGCGCACCAGTCGGCGCCCGGTCGTGACGAGGAAGGCCAGCCAGATCAGGAACCCGGCCGCGCCGATGCCAAAGGCCGGCATGGCGTCGCCGGCGGCGATGAACGGTCCCGACGCCGCTGCGATCGAGAGCAGCACGAAGCCGACGGGTGCGAGCCGCTCGAACGCTGGCGGCGTGATGCCTGCCGCGACGCCCGCACGGGACAGGCCGAGAAGGGCGATGGCGATCGATGCGAACAGCACCGTGAACACGCTGTTGTGCAGGGCCCACAGGGCGTCCATGCTGGCGAGGTCGGGCGTGCTGCCGGTCGCGACGACCGAGAGCGCCTCCTCGGTGCCGACGAGTA
>VAYD01000539.1:1994-2465 GCA_005883905.1 Actinomycetota bacterium | reverse complement strand
CCACATGCCGCTCGTGCGCACGCCGATGATCGCGCCGACGAAGATCTACGACCAGTTCCCGACGATCACGCCCGACGAGGCGGCCGACCTCATCTGCGAGGCGATCCGCTCCAAGCCCAAGCAGATCAACACGCGCCTGGGCACGTTCGGCGAGGTCGCCTACGCGCTGGCGCCCAAGGCGGTCGACCAGATCCTGCACATGGCCTACAAGGTCTTCCCGGACTCGGCGGCGGCCCGGGGCGAGAAGGACCCCAACGAGAAGGCGTCGATGGAGCAGGTCGCGATGGCGAACCTGATGAAGGGCGTGCACTGGTAGCGAGATCGGCCGCAAAACCACGATCGGTCCGTGCGACGGCCTTGTTTCGGGTTCCCGCCAAGGTACGCTCGCCCGAGCATGGAAGCGAACGGCACCCCGCTCAGTCCCCGGCGACGGCGTGCTCGCCTGCGCCTCACGCTGTTCCTTGCCGCAGG
>VAYD01000539.1:0-1958 GCA_005883905.1 Actinomycetota bacterium | reverse complement strand
GAAGTCCCTGGAGCTGCGGTCGGTCGACACGCGCTTCAGCGTCCGCGGGACGCAGAAGCAGCCCGACGACCTCGCCGTCGTCGCGATCGACACCAAGACGTTCAACAAGCTCAAGGTGCAGTGGCCGTTCCCGCGCCGCTACCACGCCAAGGTCCTGGACGAGCTGCGCAAGGACGGCGCCAAAGCGATCGCGTTCGACGTCCAGTTCACCGAGCCCACGACCGCCCGCGACGACAACGCGCTGATCGACGCCGTCGGCCGCGCCAAGAAGATCGTGCTGGCGACGACGGAGGTCGACGCCAAGGGCCACACCGCGATCTTCGGCGGCGACCAGGTGCTGCGGTCGATCGGCGCGAAAGCCGGCAACGCGTTGTTGCCCAACGACGCCGGCGGCACGATCAGGCGCACCTGGTACGACGCGCGCAAGCTCAAGACGCTCGGGATCGTGACGGCAGAGGACGTGCTCGGCAAGAAGATCCCGCGCTCCGCGCTCGGTGGCAACACGGCCTGGATCGACTACCGCGGCGGCCCCGGCACGATCCCGACCTCCTCGTACTCCGACGTCCACGACGGCAACTTCCGGACGGGCACGTTCAAGGGCCGCACGGTCGTGATCGGGCCGGCCGCCCCGACCCTCGGCGACGTCCACCCCACCTCCGTGACCGGCCAGGACCTGATGTCAGGCGCCGAGATCCAGGCGAACGCGATCTGGACGGCGCTGCACGGCTTCCCGCTGCAGCCGCTGCCCACCTGGTGGACGCCGCTGATGATCGCGCTCATGGCGATGGCGGCCCCCGCCGCATTCCTCGGCCTCAAGCCGCGCGAGGCCGTCCTCGTGCTCGTGCTGCTCGCAGTGGTCTATGCCGTCGGCAGCCAGATGCTGTTCAACCGTGGCACGATCGTGCCGGTCGCGTACCCGATGCTGGCACTCGGCCTGGCCGCGGTGCTGTCGACCGCCGTCCACGCGGTCACCGCCGCGTTCGAGCGCGAGATGGTGCGCGACGCCTTCTCGCGCTTCGTGCCGGAGTCGGTGGTGTCCGAGGTACTCAGCAAGGCCGAGGGCGGCGTGCGCCTCGGCGGTGAGCGGCGCATCGCGACGGTGCTCTTCAGCGACCTGCGTGGCTTCACCAGCTACGCCGAGACGCTGCCGCCGGCGACCGTCATCTCGGTGCTGAACCGCTACCTGACGCTGATGAGCGACGTGATCCTCGACAACGGCGGCACGCTCGTCGCGTACATGGGCGACGGCATCATGGCCGTCTTCGGCGCGCCGATCGAGATGGACGACCACGCCGACCGCGCCCTGCGCACCGCGCGCCACATGACCGGGCCGGCGCTGCAGGAGTTCAACCAGTGGATGCGCGACCAGGGCGTGGGCGAGGGCTTCCGCATGGGCGTCGGCCTGATGAATCGGCGACACCACCAACACGGCAGCGCGCCTGGAGGGCATGACCAAGGGCCAGCCCTACATGGTGTTCGTCTCGGGCACCACCGTGAAGATGGCGACGGACCCGCCCGACGACCTCGTCAGCGTCGACCGCATGGAAGTGCGCGGCCGACGCGAACGAGTCGATGTGTGGGCGCTACCCGATCCTCCGGATCACGGGAGCGGCGCCAAGAACGAGTGACCCGCCGTCACGATGTGGCGGCCGTTCGTCTTGAAGTCGCGGACGAGGACCTTGCCGCGAAGGACTGTCGTGATCGTCCCCTGGCAGGTGTCCTTGGTGAGCCACTTCGTTCCGCGCGTGCTCGCCGAGGACGACTTGCCGACGGTGCGGAAGTTGCCGTGCGAGTCGCCCCAGAGGTGACGGCTCCGTTTGCGCTTCGCGCTGGCGCTGGCCTTCTTGCCCTTCTTGCTCGTGGTACACGGGCCCACCGGGCCGGTCAGGTAGGCCTCGGTCACGGGCCGCAGGCTCCCGCGCTGGCGCGTCTTGAACTTGCCGCCGTAGAACAGGCCG
>VAYD01000003.1 GCA_005883905.1 Actinomycetota bacterium | reverse complement strand
GCCGAGCACGAGCAGCGCTCGCGACGCCGGCCACGGCGTGAGCTTCACGGTCGCCTCCGTCACGACCGCGCAGGTCCCCTCGGTGCCGACCAGCGCGCGGGCGACCTGGAAGCCCTTCTCCGGCAGCAGCTCGTCGAGGTTGAAGCCCGAGACGCGGCGCGGGATGTCCGGGAAGCGCTCGCGGATGCGGTCGGCCTCGCGGTCGCGCAGCTNNCCCTCGCGATCGCCGCGCGCGCACAGCCGCTCGAGCTCGTCGTCGCGCGTCGCGCCGACGGTGAGCTGCGTGCCGTCGTACAGCACGACGTTCATCGAGATCACGTTGTCCGACGTGCGCCCGCTCATGACCGAGTGCGCGCCGCACGAGTTATTGCCGAGCATGCCGCCGAACGTCGCGTAGGCGTGTGTCGACGTGTCGGGCGGGAAGCCGAGCCCCAGCTCGCGCTCCAGCGGCTTGGCGAGCTGGTCGCGGATGACGCCGGGCTGGACGCGGGCGAGCCGCCGCTGCGGGTCGACCTCGATCACGTCGCGCATGTGGCGCGAGATGTCGACGATCACCGTCGCGTTCGTCGACTGCCCG
Organism: Actinomycetota bacterium; assembly: GCA_005883905.1. Classification (GTDB taxonomy): domain Bacteria; phylum Actinomycetota; class Thermoleophilia; order Solirubrobacterales; family Solirubrobacteraceae; genus AC-49. The sequence goes on along the minus strand of VAYD01000003.1, from coordinate 4,875 downwards.
GCGAGCGAGGTCCCGCAGCCGCGCAGCGTCACGGGCGCGCCGTGCTCGCGGCAGATCGCGAGCGTCGCGGCGACGTCGTCGGCGTCCAGCGGGCAGACGACGCCCATCGGCGCCTGGCGGTAGTTCGAGGAGTCGGTCGTGTACACGGCGCGGTAGCCGGCGTCGAACCGCACCTCGCCGCGCACCGCCCGCGCGAGCGCCGCGCCGAGCTGAGGCGCCGGGCCGGCATCGCGGTGCGCGCTGCCCGGCGCCCGCAGCGGCTTGCCCGCCCGGCGTGCCTTGGCGAGCGCCTGCAGGCGCTCGCGTGACGCAGAGACCGTCTCGCTCAAGGTTTCAGCTCCAATCCGTGTCCCGGCCGGTCGACGTCCGGGCGCAGCAGCCCGCCGTCGGGTTCCGGGACGCCGTCGAACAGCATGTGCTCCACGCGCACGTGGTCGTGGAAGTACTCCAGGTGGCGCGTCGGCGGCAGCGCGGCGAACGCGTGGCACGAGACCGCCGGAGCGCAGTGGGCGCTGAGCGGCAGCCCGTGCGCCTCGCACAGACCGCTCACCGCCAGCAGCCCCGTGATCCCCTGGCAGCGCGTGACGTCCGCCTGCAGCACGTCGACCGCGCCGGTAAGCGGCGGGAAGTCCTCGGGGCGCCAGCCGTACTCGCCGGCCGCGATCGCGACCGGCCCGCCGCGCAGCTCCTCCAGCCCTTCGGGGTCGTCGCTGGACACCGGCTCCTCCAGCCACGTGACGCCGTGGTGCGCGAACGTGTCGCGCCAGCGGCGCGCCTGCGCGCGGTCATACGCGCCGTTCGCGTCGACCATCAGCTCGACGTCGTCGCCGATCGCTGCCCGCGCGACCTCCACGCGGTGCTCGTCGAACTCGGGATCGCGCCCGACCTTCATCTTCACGCGTGGGATGCCCTGCTGCGCCCAGTGCCCAAGCTGGTCCGCGAGCTGGTCGTCGCTATAGGAGGTGAACCCGCCGGAGCCGTAGATCGCGACGCCCTCGTGCGCGCGCCCGAGCAGCGTGCACAGCGAGACCCCGAGGATCCGCGCCTTGAGGTCCCACAGCGCGATGTCGACCGCGCTGATCGCCATCGCGCCCGCACCAACCGCGCCGGCGTTGCGCAGCGCGCCGCGCATCGCCTGCCAGGCGCCCGGCACGTCCATGGGGTCGCGGCCGCAGACGACGTCGGCGAGCTTGCCCTGGACCAGCGGCGCGATCGAGGCGTCGCCGTAGGTGTAGCCGAGGCCGCTGTGCTCACCCGCGCGCGCATGGACCAACACGATCGTCGTCGAGTCCCACTCGAGCGTCCCGTCGGACTCTGGCGTGTCGGTCGGGATCGTCCGTGCCGAGGCCTGCAGCCCCGTGATCACCGGTTCAGGAACTCCTCGAGCTTGCCCCGGATCGCCTGGCGCATGAAGCGCGGCGCGGCCGGGTCGCCCTTGCGGATCGCCTGGGCGAGCTCCTTGGCCTGCTCGAACCGGATGTGCGGCGGCAGCGGCGGCACCTCGGGGTCGACGACCGTCTCGAGCACCGTCGGCCGGTCGGCCGACAGCGCGGCGTCCCACGCCGGCCCCACCGCGTCGGGCTGGTCGACCTTGATGCCCCGCAGGCCGATCAGCTCGGCGTACTTGGCGACCGGGAAGTCCGGGATCTCCTGCGAGACCTCGAGCTTCGGGTCGCCCTCCATCACGCGCTGCTCCCACGTGACCTGGTTGAGGTCGTGGTTGTTGAGCACCAGCACCACGAGCCGCGGGTCGCTGAAGCGGTCCGCGTATTTCGCGATGTCGATCAGGCCGTTGATTCCGAGCATCTGCATCGCGCCGTCGCCGACGCAGGCGACGACCGGGCGGCTCGGATAGGCGAACTTCGCCGCCAGCGCGTAGGGCACGCCCGGGCACATCGTCGCCAGCGTGCCGCTGAGGATCGCCTTCATGCCGCTGCGCAGCTTCAGGTGCCGCGCCCACCAGTTCGTGGCCGAGCCGGAGTCGGCGGTCAGGATGCACTCGTCCGGAAGCCGCTGGCCGAGCTCGTGGAAGACGAGCTGCGGGTTGATCGGGTCGGCGGGCTGGTGCGCGACATCGTCGAGGATCTCCCACCAGCGCGAGACCTCGTGCTCGATCTCCTCGCGCCACGACCGATCCTCCTTGCGCTCGACGAGCGGCAACAGCGCCCGCAGCGTCTCGGCGGCGTCCCCCGCGAGGTTGACCTCCATCGGGTAGCGGATGCCGAGCATGCGCGCATCGAGGTCGATCTGCACGCCGCGCGCCTGACCCGGCTCGGGCAGCCACTCGGAGTAGGGGAACGACGAGCCGACCATCAGCAGGGCATCGCAGCCGGACATCATGTGCTGCGAGGGCTTGGTGCCGAGCAGGCCGATCGAGCCCGTGACGAACGGCAGGTCGTCCGGGAGCGCGGCGCGGCCGTTGAGCGCCTTCGCGACGCCGCAGCCGAGCGCGTCGGCCATCGCGATGACGGCGTCGTCGGCGCCGATCGCGCCCTGGCCGATCAGCATCGCCGGCTTCTTGGCGTCGTTGAGCAGTTGCGCGGCGGCCTGCAGGTCGGCGTCGGACGGGATCACGCGCGGCTTGTGCACGGCGGCCGGCGACGAGTGCACCGCGCCGTGCTCGCGCGGCGGCTCCTCGAACGGCTGCTCCTGCACGTCGGCCGGGACGATCAGGCACGTGACGGTGCGCTCGACCTCGGCGATCCGCATCGCCCGGTCGATCAGGTGCGGCATCTGCGCCGGGTCTGTGCACATGTGGACGTACTCGTGCGCGACGTCCTTGAACAGCGAGACGAGGTCGACCTCCTGCTGATAGTGCGACCCGAGCGACATCATCTTCTGCTGGCCGACGATCGCCAGCACCGGCGCATGGTCGAGCTTGGCGTCGTAGAGGCCGTTGAGCAGGTGGATCGCGCCGGGACCCGATGTCGCGAGACACACGCCGACCTTGCCGGTCAGCTTCCCGTGGGCACTCGCCATGAACGCGGCGAGCTCCTCGTGGCGGGTCTGAACGAACTCAATTCCGGGGTCGTCGTGGAAGGCGCCAAGGATGCCGTTGATCCCGTCGCCGGGGTAGCCGTAGATGCGCTCGACCCCGTGGTCGCGCAGGCGGCCGAGCATGAACGTCGAGACGGTGGGGGCCATGCACCGGTTCTGCCCGGATCCATGGCTGAGGATCCGTCAGAGGTCGGACTCTTCGAGCGCGTGCGCGGCAGCGACATGCGACAGGTGCGTGAGCGCCTGCGGGAAGTTGCCCATCATCTCGCCGCTGCGCGTGTCGAACTCCTCGCTGAACAGGCCGAGGTCGTTCGCCGTCGCCATCGCCACGTCGAACACCTCGCGCGCGTCGGCGCCGCGGGCCTGCCGCGCCAGGCACTCGACGAGCCAGAACGAGCACGCCAGGAACGCGCCCTCGCGGCCGGGCTGCCCGTCGTTGTCGGCATGGCGGCGGATGAGCCCGCGGTCGTCGAGCTGCTCGCGCACGGCATCGGCCGTGCGCACCATCCGCTCGTCGTCCCAGTCGACGAAGCCTGTCACCGGGAGCTGCAGCAGCGACGCGTCGACCTTCGCGCTGCCGAACCACTGCACGAACGTCCCGCTCTTGCGGTCGTAGCCCTCGCGCTCGATCGCGCGCTTGAGCGCCGACCGCTCCTTGCGCCAGCGTGTCACTGGCGCCTTGCGCATGCACTCCTCGGCGAGCCGCAGGCCGCGGTCCAGCGCCGTCCAGCACAGCGCCTTGGAGTGGACCCAGTGGCGCGGGCGCGGCCGCCACTCCCATATGCCCCGGTCGGGCTCCCGCCAGCGCTCCGCTGCGTGGTCGACGAGCGTGACGAGGAAGCGCCAGAGGTCGTCGTCGGGCGAGTTGCCGCGCTCGTGCCAGCGCCAGGCGAGGTTGACCAGCTCGCCGTAGGCGTCGAGCTGGAACTGGCCGGTCGCGCTGTTGCCGACCCGCACCGGCCCGATCCCGCGCCAGCCCTCGAGCTCGGGGAGCTCCTGCTCGCCGATCCGGCGCGCGCCGCGGACGCCGTAGACGATCTGCAGGTCCTCGGCCGTGCCGGCGCTCGAGCGCTGGATGAAGCGCCGGAACGCGTCGGCCTCCTCGCCGCACCCGACCTCGGCCAGCGCCCGCGTGGCGAACGTGGAGTCGCGGATCCAGCAGTAGCGGTAGTCCCACGTGCGGCCGCGCGCGCTCTCCGGCAGCGACGTCGTTGCCGCCGCCGCCATCCCGCCGGTGCGCGCGTTGGTCAGCGCGTGCAGCACCAGGACGCTGCGGCGCACGCCGACGTCCTCGCTGTCGATGCGCTTGGCCCAGCGCCGCCAGTTCGCGATCGTCTGCTTGAGCCGCGCGTCGCAGCGCTCCGGGGTCCACGCGGGCTTGTCGTCGAGGTCCTCCGGCGCCGAGTGGCCGAGCAGGAGCCGCTTGCGCTCGCCGGCGCGCACGGTGCAGCGGCCCGCGAGCCGGTGCTGGTCGATGAGCTCCAGCTCGACGTCGGACCAGATCAGCATCGCGTCGTCCCCGCCCGTGGCCGACCACGTGTCGGGCGAATGGCGGCGCACCCATGGCGCGACCGTGCCGTAGTCGAAGCGCGGCTCGAGCTCCAGCGCGAACGTCATCTCGCCGGTGACGCCTTCGGCGATGCGCACCAGCTCGTGCGGGACCTCGACGCCTTCGCCCGGCATGACCATGAAGTCGTACACGCGCACGTGCGCGCCGCCGCGCGTGACGTCGGTGCAGAGCACGAGCGTGTCGTCGAGGTAGCGCCGCGCGCTCGTCGCCTTCGCCGCGGTCGGGCCGAACGTGCAGTGCCCGGCGTTGTCCCAGTCCAGCAGCCGCCCGAACGACGAGCCCGCGTCGATCCTGGGCAGGCAGCACCA
>VAYD01000002.1 GCA_005883905.1 Actinomycetota bacterium | reverse complement strand
TCAGCGGCTCCATCGACCCGCGGATGTTCGACAGGTTGATGCCCGAGCCGGAACCGCCGAGGAAGATGTTCCCCTCCTTGGTGTTCCAGTCGAGGATCGAGTCCATCGTGTCCTCGACGCTGAGGATGAAGCAGGCGCTGCACTGCGGCTGCTCCTCGAAGCCCACGTTGAACCAGACCGGGCTGTTGAACGCCGCCAGCTGGTGGAGCAGGATGTGCGTGAGCTCGGCCTCGAAGGCGTCGCCGTCCTCGGGCGTCGCGAAGTACCCGCGCGCGCGGCCCCAGTCGGCGATCGTGCCCGCCACACGACCGATCATCTGCTTGACGGAGCGCTCCCGCGCCGGGGTGTTGAGCTGACCGCGGAAGTACTTCTGGGCGACGATGTTCGTCGCGTTCTGCGACCAGCTCTTCGGGAACTCGACGTCCTCCTGCTCGAACGCGATGCGGTCCCCGTGGCCGATGCGCGCGTCGCGCGTCTCCCACTCGATGGTGTCGAAGGGGTGGACGCCGGGCGTCGTGAAATACCGCTTGATAGACAGCGCCCGGCCGGGCTGGACGTCGTCGGTGAGTGCTGTCTGAGCGGTGTACTCCATGAAGGCTATCCTCTCTCCTTCGCCGCAATTTGCAGGGTTTTTGCGGCGCTTCGAACGGGTTTTACGGGTAACAGCGAATCATCCGCTTCGCGTCGGACGGAACCCGTTGAGAGAGGCGCCCGTCCTCCCTTGATTGTACGGAGGGCGGCCCTCCGGCCCGGCGCGCGGACGTCGCATTTTGGGGGATGACACGGGCGCGCGACTGTGGGACCGTGCGCTGTGATGACCGCGCGCCTGTCCCGTGCGGTAGTGCCGGCCTTCCTGACGATCGTCACCCTCGGCGTGGCCGGGACGCCGCCGGCGCGCGCTGGCCCGCCACCGGCCACCCTCACGGCCGTCGCATCGGTGGACTTCGCGCACCCTGAGAAGGTGCACTCGCTCGTCGGCTTCCTGCACGGGCTCGACGACACGCAGCCGCCCGACCGCGTCGTGGTGCCGCTCCATCCGACGCTCTGGCGCGGGTCGCTCGCGAGCGCGTCCTACGACCGCGCCACGGCCCTGGGCGCGCGCTACATGTTCGTGCTGTCGGACCTCTGGGGCTACCCGGGCGCCGGCTGGTACGGGCGCCAGGCGCCGTGGGTGGACTGGGACAAGTGGTCGGCCTTCGTGCGTGACATGGCGGCCGAGAACCGCTCGCGCCGCCTGATCTGGGACGTGTGGAACGAGCCTGATTGGCCGTACTTCTGGACGGGCAGCGAGGCCCAGTACCACGAGCTCTACCGACGCGCCTACGTTGCCATCCGCCAAGAGCTCGGACCCGACGCGATCATCGCCGGCCCGAGCGTCAGCGTCTTTCGATGGGACTGGCTGACCCGTCTGCTCGAGTTCTGCCGGTCCGCCGACTGCGAGGTCGATGCGCTGAGCTGGCACGAGCTGCCAGGCGGCGGTGCGATCTCGTCGGTCGGCGCCCATGCGCGCCGCGCCCGCCTGGGCCTGCTGCACAACCCCGCGTATGCGCAGGTCGGTCTGCGCGAGCTCGACGTCAGCGAGTACGTCGGCCAGCGGGATGCGCTGTACGGCGCGGAGGCACTCGGCTACGTGTCGCAGCTGGAGAACGCCGGCATCAAGCGCGCTGCGCACGCGTGCTGGCAGGAGCCGTCCGGCGTCGACGACTGCCATGCGCACACGCTCGACGGCCTCCTCACCGCGACGTCGCTGCACCCGCGGGCGGCGTGGTGGGCGCTGTCCTGGTACGCCCGTGGCACGGCCTCGCGCGTCTGGAGCCAGTCGGCTGATCCCGCGTTGGCGATCATGGCCGCCCGGGCTGTCGATCCGCGCCACGCCGAGATCGAACTGGGGTACCTCGACACCCACGACCGGGCGCTACCGGCGACGACCGACGTCCAGCTCGACCTCTCGGGTGTCCGGCATCTGCGGTTCGCGGGCCGCAGCGGCCGGGTGCGCATCCGCGCGTATCGCGTGCGGTCCACAGGCGAGGCGCAGACCGCGCCGACGAGCATGGCTCCACCGAGCGTCGTGCAGGGCGCCCCGGGGCGCCTCGTCGTGCGCGTTCGTGCGGTCGGCCTTCACGACACCGTCCTCCTGCGCCTGTCCGCTCCGAGCCGGCGGGGGCGGCGATGAAGGGAGCGCTCGCGGTCGTGGCGCTCGGCGTCGCTGCGGCTGCCGCCGGCCCGGCTCAAGCCCGGCAGTGGTCATCGCCAGCGGCAGTCCCCGGATCCTTCGGGACCGGCTACCCCTACGACGTCGCCGTCGCGGCCGACGGCACCGCCGCGGTCGCCTTCGTCCGCGACGGCGTCCGCGTGGCGAACCGGTTGCCCGACGGCCGGTGGGGCAGGGCCGTCAAGGTCTCGACGGGCAGCCATGCCGTCGCGAGCCCCGACGTCGCCGTCGACGGAGCGGGCGAGGTGCTCGTGGCCTGGACGCAGAGCCGGGTCACCGGCGGCGCACCCGTCGGGCGCAACTCGGTGCGCGTCGCGATCCGCGCCGCGAACACGCGCTGGGGAGCGCCGCGGACGGTCGGCGCCAGCGAGCACTTCATCGACGCCGAGCTGCGGCTGGCGACCAACAGGCGCGGTGACGCGGTGCTGGCCTGGCGCGGGGTGAGCGCGCGCGGACACGATCTGCTCCAGGCCGCGTTCCGGCCCGCTCGCCGCCGGTTCGGCGACCCCCACCCGCTGGGCGAGGCCGGGTTCGATCTGCAGGTGGCGATCGCCGGGCGCGGCGTCGCCTACGCCGCGTGGACGCACCTCTCGCCGCCGTCGTTCCTCAAGTCGTCGGTGCGGCTGGCGGCGCGCGGCCGGCGGACGTGGTCGCGCCCGGCAACGGTCGCGGCGGGCGACGCGGGCGGTCCGCAGCTCGCGCTGGCGCCGCAGCGCCATGTGCTGATCGCCTGGCGCGAGGCGGAGCAGGGCATCGGCGCGACGCGCACCGGGCTTGCCGCGGTGACCGAGCGCAGCGCCGACGGCCGGCTTGCGCCTCCGCGCGTGCTTGCGGACAACGAGACAGGTTGCGGTCGGGCCCCTTGGCGAGCGGCTGGTGGTGTGGGCGGACGCCGCCGCCCTGGGCGACGAGCCGGCTCCGGCTGCGCTCTCCTGGGCCGTCGGCTCGGCTGACGGCACGTTTGGGTTCGTCCAGCGCCGTCTCGGCGTGGGGCCGGGCCCGTTGGTCATGCTCGGCGACGGGACAGCCGTCGTGGTGTGGGGAGTGGGCGAGGTCCAAGCGGTCGTCCGCCCGCCTGGCGGCACGTTCGGCCAGCCCCAGCTGCTGGCGCCTCACGGCCAGTTCCCGGTGATCGCCGCCGGCACCCGCAGCGCCGTCGCCGTCTGGCTGTCCGAAGGGCGCCTGATGGCGGCCCGGCGCCAGGCGCGCGGGTGACTCAGGATTCAGCGCCCGAGCCGGACCCAGTCCATGAACTCGGCCCACGAGCCCGAGGCGCGCCAGCTCGCCTCCGCGCCGGCGTGGCGCGCGCGGACGAGCCAGTGCGGCTCCCAGGCCCACCAGCGGGCGAGCCCGTAGAGCAGCGCGGCGAGCGCCATCATCGCGCCGATGATCGCGAGCGCGACGAGCGGCGCGGGAACGCCGGCGTCGGAGCTGCGGCTCTTCGAGGCGGCGAGCACGGCCTTGTCGGCGATGGCCGGCGCCGGGTTCGAGGTCGGCGCCGGCTGCGGCGCCGGCTGGCTTCCCGCAGCGGGCGTGGTGCCGGGCGGCACGCCGGTGGTGGCCGTCGGCCCGGGCGTCGAGCCCGACGTGGCGGGCGGCGCAGCGGTGGCGGCTGTGGTCGCGGCGGCCTGCTTGGAGCACCCGCCCGCGGCGCGCGTCTGGATCGCGTCGTTCAGCGCGTTGGGGAAGTCCGGCGCGTACTGCTCGATGTCGTTGGGCACCTGGCGCTTGGCGTCGGCGAGCTGCTGCGCCGACCACTTGCAGGCGTCGACCTGCCCGGTCTTCTTGTAGGCGCCGAAGATGTCCTTGAACGCGCTGGCCTGCGCGGCGGGGGCGAGGGCGAGCAGCGCGAACAGGACCAGGATGAGCGTGCCCGTGCGCTTCATGGCGTCGCCCAAGCTAGCATCGCCCGCCCGTGCAACCGGCCGCCACGCAGCCGCGCCGCGGCACGCTCCTCGGCCTCGCGCTGCTCGTCGCATGCGCCTACGCCGCGTTCGCGCACGGCGCGGTACGGATTCCGGACGAGACGTGGCTGCAGGCCGGGCTCGACGTCGCCGCCCTGCTGGCGGCGGCCGCCTGGCTGTCGCGCCGCGAGGGCCTGCAGACGACGCGCGAGGGCTGGCTTGGCATCGCCCTGCTGACCGCCTTCGGCGCGTGGTGCGCGATCACGATGCTGTGGTCCGTGGCGCCCGACCAGTCCTGGCTCGAAGCCAACCGCTCGCTGGCCTACGCGCTGGCCGTGATGCTCGCCGTCGGCCTGGGCACGATGTCCGGACAGGCGATCGAGCGCATCGCCGTCGGCTGGCTGATCGTCGCCGCCGCGGTCGCCCTCTACGCGCTGGCCGGCAAGGTCGCGCCGGGCGCGCTGGCCGCCGACGAGCCGATCGCGCGGCTGCGCGCGCCGCTGCAGTACTGGAACGCGCTCGCGCTCGTGTGCGCGATGGGGCTGCCGGTCGCGCTGCGCGTCGTGACGGAGACCGGGCTGAACCCGCGCCCGCGCCTGGCCGCGCTCGCGGCCACCTACGTGCTGCTGCTGACGATGGGGCTGACGTACTCGCGCGGCGGCTTCGTCGCGTTGGCGGTCGCGCTGATCGTCGTCACCGCGCTCGGGCGGCGCCGGCTGCGTGGCCTCGGGGCGTTCGCGCTCGCCGGCGTGGCGGCCGGGCCGGCGCTCGCGGTCGCGTTCGGCCTCAACGGCCTGACCGACAACAACGCGACGCTCGGCGCGCGCATCCACGACGGGCGGATCTTCGGCGCGGTCGCGCTGATCATGCTCGGCCTGCTGCTGGCGGCCGGCAACCAGGCGCTGCGCTTCGAGCGCCACCGGCGCCTGTCGCCGGCCTTCGAGGCCTGGGTCTGGCACGCGCTCGCCGCGGTCGCCGCCGTCGTCGTGCTCGGCGGCGTCGCCTACGTGGCGGCCGACCACAGCCGCGTCTGGCACGCGTTCGCCGACGTCAAGCAGGACCGCCAGTACGACCCGGCGCGCCTGGTCTCGACGAACTCCGGCAACCGCTGGGTCTGGTGGAAGGAGGCCGCCGGCGCGTTCTCCGACAAGCCGCTCGGCGGCTGGGGCGCGGGCTCGTTCGGCACCGTGCACCTGCGCTACCGCGAGCAGCCGCTCGGCGTCCAGCAGCCGCACAACGTCGAGCTGCAATGGCTCAGCGAGACCGGGATCGTCGGGCTCGTGCTGGCGCTCGGCGCGATCGCGCTGCTGTTCGTCGCGGCGGCGACGCGCCTGCGCCGCCTGGACCAGCCGCGCGAGCGCGAGCTCGCCGTCGCGCTGCTGGCGGCCGCCGCCGGCTGGCTGGTCCACGGCGTGGTCGACTGGGACTGGGACATCCCGGCGGTGACGCTGCCGCCGCTGATCTTCCTGGGCCTGCTCGCGGCGCGGCCGGGCCCGCGGCGCGCCGCGGCTGAGCCGTTCGCCGACCCCGAGCCGAGCGGCGGCGCCGTGCGGGCGGTCGCGCTCGGCGGCATCGCGCTGCTGCTGTGCGGCGCGCTGGCCAGCGCGGCGCTGCCGGCGATCTCGCAGTCGCGCACCGAAGCCGCCGAGACCGCGAGCAACCCGGACACCGCGGCGCGCGACGCCGACGTCGCCGCGCGGCTGAACCCGGTCGCGGTACGGCCGCTGCTCGTCGCCTCGAGCATCGAGGTGCGCCGCGGCCGGCTGGTCGAGGCGCGCAAGCGGCTCCTCGAGGCCGCCGGGCGCCAGCCCGAGAACCCCGAGGTCTGGTACCGGATCGCGCAGCTGAGCCAGCAGCTCGCCGATCGCGGCAGCTACCAGACCGCAATCGCCCGCTTCGCGCAGCTCGACCCGGTCAACCCGGTGACCGGCGCGCTCGAGCGCCAGGCGCTCGCCATCCAGGCGCCGGCGAACGCGTCTGCCACGGCGACCGGCACGCCGTTGCCCGGCGCGCCCCTCACGACGCCGGCGCCGCCAGCCTCTCCCTGATCGCTTCGGGCATCGCGGTCTTCGACCACGTCTCGCGGTCGACGAACACGTGGCGCAGCCGGCATTCGACGAGCAGCTCGCCGTCGCGGCGGACGTCGACGCGCGTGGTCGTCGACGTCGTGCCGAGCTCCTCCGTCGTGACATGGAGCTCCAGGACGTCGTCGAAGCGCGCGGGCGCGCGGAAGCGCAGGTTCGCCTCGGCGACGACGGCGTCGACGCCGAACTGCGCCATGTCGTCCCATGGGCCGATGCGGTCGCGCCAGTACTCGGTGAACGCAACGTCGAAGTACAGGAGGTAGTTGGCGTTGAAGACGATGCCCTGCGGGTCGCACTCGCCGTAACGCACGCGCAGCTCGTGGACGAAGCTCACGCGCCGACCGCCTCCAGCGCGGCCGCCAGCACCTCGTCGGGCTTGGCCGACGCGTCCAGCACGCGGAAGCGCTGCGGCTCGGCCGCGGCGAGCTCGTCGTAGGCGCGGGCGATGGCGTCGAAGAACGCGCCGTCCTCGCGCTCGAGACGGTCGGGCTCCTCGCCGCGATCGGCCTGGCGCGCACGGCCGGCCGCCGGATCGATGCGCATTAGCAGCGTGACGTCGGGGACCAGTCCGCCGGTGCCGAAGTCGTTGATCGCGCGCACAGCGTCGACGCCCAGGCCGCGCCCGGCGCCCTGGTAGGCCAGCGACGAGTCCACGAAGCGGTCGAGCAGCACGGTCGTGCCCCCATCCAGCAACGGCCGCACCAGCGACGCGACGAGCTGCGCCCGCGCCGCGGCGTACAGCAGCGCCTCCGCACGAGCATCCACGTCCAGCGACGGGTCCTTCACCAGCTCGCGGATGCGCTCGGACAGCTCGACGCCGCCGGGCTCGCGCAGCAGCCGCGCGCCGGGCAACGCCGCGGCGAGGCCCTGGCAGAGCGTCGTCTTGCCGGCTCCGTCGAGCCCTTCGATCGTGATGAGGCGCCCGCGCACGCTGATAGAACCCTATGCATGCTTCCGGGCCTCGAGCGTCATCCTCACGCGCGCGCCGTCCTGACGCCGGCGCTGCCGCCGGAGGGGGCGCCGAGCCACGCGTACCTGTTCCACGGGCCCGCCGGTGCGGGCAAGCGCGACGTCGCGCGCGCGTTCGCCGCCGCGCTGCTGGCCGACGGCGCGGCGGATCCGGACAACGCCCGGCTGCGGGCCGAGCACGGCGTGCACCCCGACCTGACGTGGGTCACGCCCAGCGGTGCGGCCGAGATGCTCGTGTCCGACATCGACGAGCCGGTCGTCGCCGCGGCGGCGCGCACGCCGTTCGAGTCGCGCCGGCGCGTGTTCGTCATCGAGCGCGTCGACACGATGCACGAGAACGCCGCCAACCGGATGCTCAAGACGCTTGAGGAGCCGCCGCCGTTCGCGCACCTGCTGCTGCTGACCGACCGCCCGCAGGACGTGCTGCCGACGATCCTGTCGCGCTGCCAGGCGGTCCGCTTCGACGCGCCGCGGCCGGACGACCTGGCCGCCATGCTGACGGGCACGCGCGCCTGGCGCTCGGCGACGGCGACCGCGCTCGCTCGCTCGCCGTGGGCGACGGCGCGAAGCTGCGCGCCGCAGCCGAGCGCTACGCGCGCGCCGCGCTGCACGGCCGCAGCGTCGCCGACGCTCCGCACGCTGCTCTGCTCAAGCAGGCCAAGGCGCTCGCCGACGCCCGCGCGGACGAGGTCGAGGCCAAGGCGGCCGAGGAGCTCGAGTACCTGCCCAAGAAGGACCACAAGCGCGTCGAGCGCGAGTACGCGGAGCGCGCGAAGCGCGTGTACCGCCGCGCGCACACCGGCGTGCTCGACCACGCGGTGCAGCTCGCCGGGCTGTGGTACCGCGACGTGATGTGCGTGCTGCAGGACGCGCCCGAGCTCGTCCACAACGTCGACCGCGTCGACGCGCTGGCCGAGGACGCCGAGGGACGCTCCGTGCACCGGCTGCGCGCGGCGATCGCGCACACCGACGAGACGCGCGAGAACTGGATCCTCAACCCCTCGGAGGAGCTCGCGCTCGAGGCGCTGAGCTTCAGGCTCGAGCGCGAGCTCACTTGATCGCGGCTCCCCATTACTCGACACTGTGTCGATGCGCCTCGTCCCACGCGCGCTGGCGGTCGCCTGCGGCCTCGCGCTGATCTCCGCCGCCGCCGCGTTCGCGGACACCGGCTACCCGAACAAGCTCGTCAACACGTACCCGGCGGCGAGCTACGCCGGCGAGCAGCACCTCCACTTCAAGTTCGGCCCGATCCATGTGAACCCGGGCCCGAACACGGTGTCGGTGGCTCCGATCAAGGCCGACGGCCTGCCGTCCGTGCCGGGCTACATCACGTCGTTCACCCCGAACCTGACCGACCTCGATGAGACGGTGCCGGGCGTCGACGTGGTCCATCTGCACCACGGCGTGTGGCTGGTCGACGGCGCGCCGCAGGCGGCGGTCGGCGAGGAGAAGACGATCGTCGACATGCCGCGTGGGTTCGGCGAGCACTACGACCCGGGCCAGACCTGGGTGATGGTGCACATGATCCACGACCTGCTGCCGAACCCGACGGACGTCTACATCACCTATGACATGACGTTCGTGCCGGACACCGAGCCGGCGGCCGCGGACATCAAGCCGGTGCACACGCTGTGGCTGGATGTCGCCGGCTTCCGCGCCTACCCGGTCTTCGACGCGAAGTCGAGCTACGGGCACAAGGGCCGCTACACGTTCCCCGACATGGCGCGCACGGCGACCGCCCGCCAGGCGATCGGCCCGGCTCACGAGTACGTGGTGCCGCACGACATGACGCTTGTCTACACCGCCGGCCACGTGCACCCGGGCGGGCTGTGGACGGACCTTGACGTGACCCGCGACGGCCGGACCGTGCGGCTGTTCCGGTCCCGGGCGCACTACTACGAACCAGCCGGCGCCGTGAGCTGGGACGTCTCGATGACGGCGACCAAGCCCGACTGGCGCGTGCAGCTGAAGAAGGGTGACGTGTTGAACGTCTCGGGCACCTACGACACCAAGCGAGCATCGTGGTACGAGGTCATGGCGATCATGCCGACGGCCGTCTACGACGGCACCGACGCCGGCGGCGCCGACCCGTTCGTCACTCCGCCCGACACGACCGGGATCCTCACCCACGGCCGCCTGCCCGAGAACAGCGTGCACGGCGGCAAGCGCTCCGGCCTGCCCGACGCGCGCGACATGCTCAACGGGCGCCCGGTCGAGGGCCCGATCCAGATCACGAACTTCCTCTACGGCCGCGGCGACCTGAACGCGGGCGGACGCATCCCGACGGTCAGGCGCGGCCACTCGCTGACGTTCCTCAACAAGGACGACGCCCGCACGATCTGGCACACGATCACGGCCTGCAAGGCGCCCTGCAACAAGACCACGGGCATCGCCTACCCGATCGCCGACGGCAAGGCCGGCTTCGACTCGGGCGAGCTCGGCACCGGCCCGGTCGGGTTCTGGCCGGTCAGCGGCAAGGTGTCGTGGAAGACGCCGAAGAACCTGAAGCTCGGGACCTACACGTACTTCTGCCGGGTGCACCCGTTCATGCGCGGGGCGTTCCGAGTCGTCAGGTAGGGCGCTCGGACAGCTCGCGCTTCAGGATCGGGACCCATCGCAGGATCGACTCGTCGCGCACGTCGTCCGGCGGCAGCCGGGGATCGTCGGTTCGCAGGTGCTCGGCGCGCCCGCCCCAGCCGCTCGGCATGCCGAGCTTGCGCGCGTACTCCGCGCGCGAGCGCGTGTAGTAGTGGTTGATCCGCAGCAGGTCCGCCGTCGGCGGGATGCGGTCTGCCCCGTCGACCGGGGCGCCGTCCTCGCCCGCGGCCGGGCGCGCGTCGCGGTAGAGGAAGTGGTGCGGGATGTCCGCGGGCGCCTTCGTGACGCGCGGGAACACGATCGACTTGACCCACGTGTTCGGCTCGAAGTCGTCCGGCGCGCGCATCAGGTAGCTCTCGGTGACGAGCCCGTCCGGAGGCTCGTCCCAGCCGCCGAACCCGAAGTAGCGCGAGCACACCGCCACGCCCGGCCAGGTCCGGAACCCTCGCAGCACGTCGGGCAGCGAGCGGCCGGGCGGGGAGAACAGGAACTCGTCGATGTCGATGAACGCGATCCAGCGCGTGTCGGTGCGATGGCGGTCGAGGCAGTCGGCGTACGCGCTGAGCTGCCCGCGCTCGTGCGGCCAGTCGATCACCTTTGCGACGCCTTCGGCGAGCTCGGGCGCCAGCGCGGCGCGCCAGTCGTCGGCGCTGCGGTTGTCGTACAGGTAGAAGCGCTCGACGCCGACGAGCCGGTGGAAGGTCGCCCACTCCGCGAGGTAGGGCGCTTCGTTGCGGAAGATGGCGCAGACGGCCAGCTCCACCGGCGGTCGCCGCAACTGCGCCCGGACGTAGGCGAGGCGGCCGCTCAACTGATCGTGTTGTTCGCCGCCAGGATGAGGACGAACAGGCCCACGAGCAGACGGTAGGCGATGAACGGCTTGAGCGTGTGGCTCGTCAGGTAGCGCAGCAGGAACGCGATCGACCAGTAGCCGACGAAGAACGCGACGATCGTCGCGATGATCGTGGGGATCGGGCCGTAGCCGCCGCCGTTGCCGACGTCCTTGAGCTCGAACAGGCCGGAGAGGACGACGGCCGGCACGCTGAGCAGGAACGAGTAGCGCGCCGCCGAGATGCGGTCGAAGCCGAGTCCCAGCCCCGCGCTGATCGTGGCGCCCGAACGCGAGACGCCCGGGACGAGCGCCGCCGCCTGGGCGAAGCCGACGATCCAGCCGTCGCGCATCGTGAGGTCATCGAGGTTGCGCTCGCGCCGCGAGGTCGCGTCGCACCACAGCATCACGAGGCCCATGACGATCATCGCCGTGCCGATCAGCTCCAGCGAGCGGAACTGGTGCTCGATCCTGTGCTTCAGCAGCACGCCGAGGATCGCGATCGGGATCGTGCCGAGCACGATGTACCAGCCCTCGCGCGCCTCGCGGACATCGGTGTGCCAGAGCGTTCGGTCCTGCAGCGACGCGATCGTCGCGCGCGCGATGCGCAGCAGCTCGTCGCGGAAGAAGAGCAGCACCGCGGCCATCGTCCCGAGCTGCACCACCGCGGTGAACGCGGTTCCCGGATCGCCCCAGCCCAGGAAGGCGGGGACGATGCGTAGGTGGGCGGTGCTCGAGATCGGCAGGAACTCGGTGAGTCCCTGCACGATGCCGAGCACGATCGCGTGCAGGAGGTTGGCCATGGGCGGCGGGGGACCCTACCTAGGCGATCGGCCCGAGGTTCGGCTCCAAGCCGTGCAGCTCGAAGGCGCGAAAGCGGTTGAAGAGCCGGTGGTCGGGCGCGTGGAAGTCAGCGCTGCCGGTCGTCAGCAGGCTGCGGCGCTCGCAGGCCTCGTGGGCGAAGCGCGTCTGCTCCTCGGTATGGGTGACGTAGAACGCCTCGACGCCGTCGAGCCCCATCGCGACGTAGCGGTCGATCGCGTCGAGCACGTCGGGGTCGGTGTCGAGGTCCCAGTACGGGTGCGCCCACACCGCCACGCCGCCGGCGTTGTGGATGACGTCGATCGCCTCGGCGATCGTCGGCGTCGTGCGCCGCCGGAACGCCGGCGCGCCGTCGATCAGGTACGCCACGAGCAGCGCGCTGAAGTCCTCGAGCCCCTCGTCGGCGACGCGCTGCGCGTTGGCCGGGTGGTCGAACGCCGCGCGCGCGATGTGCGGCCGGCCGATCGGCGCGCCGGCCACGATGCGTGCATCGATGGCGGCGGTGTCGAGCTCGAACCCGAGCTCGCGCAGCGCGTCCATCATGCGCCCGGCGCGCGCCTCGCGGTCGGCGCGGAAGCGCTCGAGCGCTTCGAGCAGGGCCGGGTCGGTGTGGTCGATCAGGTACCCGAGGATGTGCATGTCCTCGCGCTCGCCGTCGATCGAGGAGAGCTCGGTCGCGGGCACCACGCGGATGCCCTGGTGTGCACCGGCCGCGAGGGCCTCGGCGACGCCGTCGACCGTGTCGTGGTCGCTCAGCGCGAGCGTCTGCACGCCCGCTTCGGCGGCCAGGCGCACGACCTCGGCGGGCTCGAGGCCGCCGTCGGAGCGCGTGGAGTGCGACTGCAGATCGAAGGTCGGCGCCGGCATGTGGCGGCGCAGCTTGCCAGAGAGGGTGGTCGGGCAGACTGCATGGATGGCCCGCAGGCGGCTCGGTTCCTCGCTGCCCGACGACGTCCGCCCGATCGCGATCGTCGTGATCGTCGGTGCGATCATGTCGATCCTCGACACGACGATCGTCAACGTCGCGCTGCAGACGCTGCGCGAGGACCTCGGCGCGTCGCTGTCGACGATCCAGTGGATCTCGACCGGCTACCTGCTGGCGCTCGCCTCGGTGATCCCGCTGACCGGGTGGGCGGCCGAGCGCTTCGGCCCGCGGCGCGTGTGGATGACGGCGGTCGCCGCGTTCGTGCTGACGAGCGCTCTGTGCGGCGTCGCCCGGTCGGCCGGCGCGCTGATCGCGTTCCGCGTCCTGCAGGGGTTCGCAGGCGGCATGATCATGCCGGTCGGGATGATCACGCTCGCGCAGGCGGCCGGGCCGCAGCGCATGGGGCGGACGATGAGCGTTGTCGGGGTGCCGATGCTGCTGGCGCCGGTGCTCGGCCCGGTGATCGGCGGCCTGCTCGTCGACGACCTGAGCTGGCGCTGGATCTTCTACGTCAACGTGCCGATCGGCCTGCTCGGCCTGGTGCTCGCCGCGA
>VAYD01000001.1 GCA_005883905.1 Actinomycetota bacterium | reverse complement strand
ACTTCGCCGCGCGGCGCGTGACCGGCAAGCCGGTCCTAGTGGTTCGCTAAAACCGTGATCGTGGTGAACGACGGGTCGCTCGCGCCGTGCAGGCGGGCCCCCGCGTCTCGCAGCTCGCGCAGGTAGGCGATCGCCTCCGTGGTGATCCGCTCGCCCGGCAGCAGCGCCGGGATGCCAGGCGGGTAGCCGGCGATCGACTCGCACGAGATGCGACCGACGGCGTCGTCGACCGGCACGACCTCGGCGTCGCCGAGGAACGCGTCGCGCGGCGAGACCGCCATCTCGTTCTCGAGCGCCTTGGTCGGGCGCACCAGCGCGTCGGCTGTGCCCTCGCGCGAGATGCGCTTGACGATCTCGTCGAGGTCGCCCGCGACGCGCTCGAGCGAGACCGGCGACTGCGCGATGCCGAGCAGCAGCACCATCGTCGCGTGGGTCGCCAGCTCGGGCTGGACGTCGTAGGCGCCGCGCAGCGCCTCGGCCACCTCGTAGCCCGTGCAACCCGTCCCGCGGACGTCGACCACGAGGCGCATCGGGTCCCACCCCGCGACGCCCGGCCGGCCGACGAAGTCGCCGTCGACGAGCTCGATGCCGGGGATCTTCGCCATCTTCGCGCGCGTGCGCGCCGCGGCGGCGATCGTCTCGTGCAGCAGCGCCTCGCCGTGCACCGCCAGCTGACGGCGGGCGCCGTCCAGCGAGGCCATCAGCAGCGCCGACGGCGACGTCGAGCGCACGAGCCGCATCGCCCGGCCGACGGTGCCGATGTCGATCCGGCCGGTGCCCGCCACGTGCAGCATCGCGCTCTGCGTGAGCGAGCCGACGATCTTGTGCGTGCTGGTGAGCACCGCATCTGCGCCCTGGGAGAGCGCGCTCGGCGGCAGATCCGGATGGAAGCCGAAGTGCGGCCCCCATGCCTGGTCGACGACCAGCGGCACGCCGCGCTCGTGGCAGACCGCTGCGCAGCCCTCGACGTCGGCGGCCATCCCGTAGTACGTCGGCGACACGATGAACGCCGCGCGCACGTCTGCGTTTGCGTCGAGCGCCTCGGCGAGCGCCTCGGGCGTGACCCCGTGGGCCATGCCCAGCTCGTCGTCGTACTCGGGCGCGACGAACGACGGCAGGCCGCCGCTCAACACGAGCCCGTCGACGAGCGACGCGTGTGAGTTGCGCTGCGCGACCACGCGCGCGCCGAGCGGCGCGAGCGCGAGCGCGAGCGCGTGGTTGCCCTGCGTCGCGCCGTTGGTGAGGAACCACGTGCGCGCCGCGCCGTGTGCCTCGGCGGCGAGCTGCTCGGCGAGCTGGTAGGGCGTCGGCTCCGGCCCGAGGTCGATCCCGTTGATGTCCTGCGGGATGTCGATCAGCAGCGCGTTGTCGCCGATGGCGTGGCGCAGCCCGGGGTCGGCGCCTTCGCCGCCCTTGTGGCCCGGCACGTGGAAGCGCCCGGGCCCGCGGAAGCCGTAGGCGACGACGGCGTCGAGGTACGGCGCGGTCGGCTGCTCGGGGGTCATCGAGGGGCTAGTTCTGGCTGAGGAGGTAGGCGCGGACGAAGTCGTCGAGGTCGCCATCGAGCACCGCCTGGACGTTGCCCATCTCGTAGTTGGTTCGGTGGTCCTTGACCATCGTGTACGGGTGCAGCACGTAGGACCGGATCTGCGAGCCGAAGTTGACGTCCTGCGCCTCGCCCTTCTCGCGCGCGATCTCCTCGCGGCGCTCGCGCTCGCGCTGCTCGACGAGCTTGGAGCGCAGCATCTTCATCGCGGTGTCCTTGTTCGCCGACTGCGAGCGCTCGTTCTGGCATTGCACGACGATGCCCGTCGGGCGATGCGTGATCCGCACCGCCGAGTCGGTCTTGTTGACGTGCTGGCCGCCTGCGCCGGACGCGCGGTAGGTGTCGATCTGCAGGTCGTCGGGGTCGATCTCGACGTCGCCCTCGTCCTCGATCACCGGCGCCACCTCGACGCCCGCGAACGCGGTCTGCCGCCGCGACGCTGCGTCGAACGGCGAGATCCGCACCAGCCGGTGCACGCCCTTCTCGGCGCTGAAGAGCCCGTAGGCGTTCTCGCCGGAGGCGCGGAACGTGGCCGACTTGATCCCGGCCTCTTCGCCTGGGCTGGCCTCGAGCAGCTCGACGCCGAACCCGCGGTTCTCGGCCCACCGCATCATCATCCGCAGGACCATCTCGGCCCAGTCCTGGGCGTCGGTCCCGCCCGCGCCGGCGTTCACGGTGACGAGCGCGTCGCCTGCGTCGTAGGGCCCCGAGAACAGCCGCTCCTCCTCGAGCGCGGCGAGGCGCTGCTCGACGGATGCGAACTGCTCCTCGACCTCAGCCGCCATGTCGGGATCCTCCTCGGCGAGCTCGACGAGTCCTTCGAGGTCGTCCACGTCGGACTGCAGCGCCGCGAACTGCTCGACCTTCCTCGTGGTCCGGGCGTGCTCGGCGGAGACCTTGGCGGCGGTGGCCTGGTCGTCCCAGAACCCCGGCTCCCCCATCTGGCCCTCCAGCTCGGCGACGCGGCGGCTCAGCGTAGCCGGGTCAAAGGTAGTCCGCGAGCAGCTTGAGCTGGTCGCGGATCGCCGCAAGGCGCTGCGGCGTCGGCTCTGATGACGGGGCGGTAGCCATCGCTCTGAGCGTATCGGCCCGGCCCCGGTCCGCGCCCGGACACGCTTGTGACAATCCGCCCAACCCAGCGGGAACGCCTGCGTTCAGGGGCACGCAGGGGCACATCGGGTACGTGCCGGTTCATCGTGTAGAAGGAGCGACAATGGCTCGAAAGAGTCTCTTCGCCATCCTGCTCGGCGCCGTAGCGCTCGTCGTTCCGAGCGCGCTCGCCGACCAGGGCGGCGTTCCGCACCAAGGGTCGAACGGGCAGGGCAGGCCCGCCGACCAGGCGCAGGTGAAGGTGCAGGCGCACACGCAGGGCAAGGCGCTGGCCAAGGGTCATGCCAAGACGCACGCCAAGGCACAGGCGAAGGCCAAGGGCCATGCGATGGCCAAGGGCCAGGCGAAGGCCAAGGGCCAGGCGAACGCCAAGGCGCACACGCAGGGCAAGGCGCTCGCGAAGGGTCATGCCAAGACGCAGACGCAGACGCCGACGGCCAACACCCACGCCAAGGCCGGCAAGTCGACGATCTGCCACGCGACGGGCTCGACCACGAACCCGTACGTGACGATCACGATCTCCAACAACGCCGTTCCGGCGCACCGGCGCCACCAGGATGGCCGCGACATCATCCCGGCCCCGGCCACGGGCTGCCCGACGACCGCGACCAGCGCTCAGCAGCAACAGCAGCAGCAGGCGCCCGCCGCCTCGACGATGACGTCGACGTCGACGGGTCAGGCCGGCGTTGCGGGCGAGACGACGTCCGGAGCGTCGTCCCCGAGCGGGACTGCCGGCACGAGCGGCTCGAGCGGGTCGCCGAACAACGTGAGCGTGCTCGGCGCGAGCACGTCCGGCAGCGCCCCGTCGGCGAGCAGCTCGCCCGCCGCGACCGCGACCCGGTCGTCGAACTCGAGCAAGCTGCCGTTCACCGGCACGGACGCGATCATCGTCGCGATCCTCGGGATCGCCGTGCTGCTGCTCGGCGTCACCGTGCGGCGTGCCATCACCACCAACCGGGCGTAGACAGCTAGCGCCCAGGTATCGGCGCGGACGACGACGCATCATCGTCGTCCGCACTGAGCCCCTCGATGCGCGACTCGCGCACGAGGTCCCCCGGCCGCGGCCCACCCTGCTGCGCGGTCGCCTCCGTCAGCTGGTCGGTGATCAGCTGACGCGCGCGACGCAGCGTGTCGTCGATCGCCCGCACGCCCTCGTCGACGTGGCCCTGGCCGATCGCGTACTTCGCCACGGTCAGGCCCTGCACGATGTTGTCGTTGATGTCGATCGCGCGCCGCTCGCGGGCGATCGCCTGGCGCTCCGCGCGCTCCAGCGCGACGCTGGCCTCCGTGGCGAACAGCAGCGCCGCCGTGCGGGCGCGCTCGGGCACGGCGCGCCGCCGGCGCGTGTAGGCGATCGCGAGCACGCCCGCCGACCGCCCGTCGCGCACGATCGGCTGCGCGTGACCGATGACGGTGCCGGAGAACCAGCCGCGCTGCGCGGGGTCGAGCAGCGTCTGCGGGCGCGCGAAGCTGTAGGCGACGCTGATCGCCTGCTGCACCGGCTCGGAGTCGAGCACGCGCGCCGTCTCGCGGCTGCCCGCCTGCGCAACGATGTTCATGCCGATCCCGTCCTCGACGGGCTCGAGCAGCGCGGCGACGTCCGCGTGCGCCGACGCGCGCAGGTTCGCGCAGGTGGCGCCGGCGAAGTCGACCGGGTCCACGAGCCCGTTGGCCATCCGCGCGACCGTCACCAGATCCGCCTGGTGGGCGCGCACGCGGTAGGTCAGGCTCGCGGTCAGGACGCCCGCCACGACGATCGTCCCGGCGCCCATCAGCCAGTGCACCGACGGCGCGTGCGTGTCGTTCTCCAGCAGGAACCCCGCCGCGCACGCAGCCGCCGCGAACAGCGTCTGCGCGGCCGCGGCCCTCGGGGTGAACACGTACGCCGCGTACAGCGCGACCCACACGTACATCAGCGGGTACGCACTCGCGCTGTCGCCGCCGTAGACAACGCACACGGTGATCAAGACCGTGCCGAGCATCAGGATCAGCTGCAGCCCGCGGACCGTGATCCGGAGGGCGAAGTGCGTCAGGCACGCCGCGGCGACGTACGCCAGCCCGACGGCGACGAGCAGGTTCCCGTCATTCGTGTTGTGGCTGTGCGGGAGCAGCAGCGAGATGCCGACCAGCGACGCGCCCGCTGCGAACAGGAACGCCAAGCCGCGCGACATCGTCGCCCGTTCCGCCATGGTCGGCGGAATCTAGCGGGGCGTCAGGCGCCGTG
>VAYD01000538.1 GCA_005883905.1 Actinomycetota bacterium | reverse complement strand
GGAGGCAGCGGGTCGCAGCGCATTGGCGCAGCGGTTCCGGATTGTCGGCTACGAGCCCGAAAAGGACGTCCCGTTCGCCGCCGCGGCGGACTTGCTGCGGGCCCTGACCGGGCCGACCGGTGCCGGTAGCCGGCTCGGCGAGCTCGGTGAGCCCGTGCGCGTCTTCGAGGCGACTCACCAAGCGCTTGGGGCCATCGGGCCGGTGGTCGTTCTTGTCGACGATCTGCAGTGGGTGGACGACCTCTCGCTCGCGCTTTGCCATTACCTCGTCCGCGCCGGCGAGGCGACCGGCGAGCCGCTGGCGCTGATCGCGGCGGGGCGTCCGTCATTCAGCGAAGCCTCGCTGTGGACTTCGCTGGGGCAGGTGCTCCCGGCGGAGCGCGTGGCGCGAGTCGAGCTCGGGCCGCTGAAGAGTGATGAGGCGCTCGAGCTGGTGAGGGCGCTCGCGCCGGCACTGGGCGACGACGAGGCCAGCGAGCTCGCCGCCGTCGCGGGCGGCTACCCGTTTTGGATCGAAGCGCTCGTTCGGACAGGCGGAGGCGAGGCCGATGCGGGGCGGCTCGTCACGGCGCGTCTACGCGGCGCCAGTGCTGACGCGGGAGCGCTCGTCGCGCTCCTCGCCGTCGCCGCGCGGCCGCTTGCGCTGACGGACGTCGCCCGCCTGAACGGCTGGAGCGCGGGGCGCGCCGAGCACGCGATGCGTGAGCTCGTCACGCGTGGCATCGCTGTCGGATCGCGAGCCGTGCTCCGGTTGGCGCACGATCTCATCCGGGCGGCGGCAGCCCGCGAGATTCCCGAAGAGCAGTCCGTCGACATCCATCGGCGCGTCGGCGACTGGCTCGCGCAGATCGCGGGCGACGATGTCAGGCGCCTGCGCGAGGCGCTGGGCCACCGGCACGCCGCCGGCCTGTCGAGCATGGACCTCGCGACGCGGCTGGTGGGCTCGCCGCAGCGGACGCTGCTGGGCGAAGACGGCCTCGCCCTGCTCGTGACGATCGCCGATGAGGCCGGGCCCGCGGATGAGGCGGGGCTGACGCTGAACGACGAGGTCGGCGCGCTCGCGGCCGCGCTCGGACGCCACGACGTGGCGCTCGAGCGGAGGCTCGCCTTGGCCGAGCGCTGCCAGGATCCGCTGCGGCGCGCGCGCGCACTGCTCGGGGCGGCCAGGTCGGCGTTCGCACTCGGCGACGGCAATGCCGCTCGGACGTATCTGGAGCGCAGTCGCGAAACGTACGGGGATGACGCTCTCCTCAATCTGGAGCTCGACATCGAGCAGGCCGCGCTCGATCTGTGGGGCGACGACCCGAAGGAGGCCGGCCGCGCGCTCGCGCGGGATGCCGCGACGCGTGCGCGGCGTCTCTTCGAGGCCGGTGATCGCGCGCGCGGACCGTACCTCGAGGCGCTGCGGGTCGAGTACGAGGCCGCCTATCAGGAGGACGACCTCGAGACGATGGTGCGCGCGGCCGAGGAGCGCGCGGACCTGGCGCGCGGCTTCGATGAGGAGGCGCACCTCACGGCGTTGCTCGCGAGCGCGAGGGCGCTGCGACGGATGGGCCGGCTGGACGAGGCGCTCGAGCGAACGCAGCGTGTCTGGGACGAGGCGCGCAGCCGCGTCCTGCCTCGCCTGGCGCTCGACGCCGCTTACTGGCTCGGGACGTATTTGCTGCAGAGCGCTCGCATCGCGGAAGCCGACGACGTCGTCGCCGGCGCGCTGGAGCTCGCTTCGCGCATCGGAGACGAAGCACGCGGCCGGCATTCGTTCGAGCGTCTTGCCAGCGAGGTCGACTTCTACCGCACCGGCTGGCGATGTGGCGTCGACCGGCTGCTCGCGCATGCGCAGGGCGCGAGCGAGCACGCGAGTGTCGAGCTTCACCAACTCGCGGCGCTCTGGCTGGCGCTCGCGGGCGGCGAGACGGCCGCCGACGAGGTCCTGGCGCAGGTGGCTGCGGGGCGCGAATCGGCCGATCGGGCCGGCTGCCCGCGTTGCGCGAAGGAGCTACGGCTCCGCGGGGCGGACGCGCTCGCGCATGCGGGGTGCCGGGCGCAGGCCGCGGCGTCGCTCGCCGAATGGACGGCCATGCAGCCGGAGCCGCAGCCGCGTGATCGCTACGTGCAGCGACGCGTCGAGGCACTCGTGAGCGAGCCGGCTCCGGGCGGATCGCTCGAGGCCGCCGCGTGCGAGGCGGAGGAGCTCGGCTTCAGCCTCGATGCGCTCTGGACGCGGCTCGATCTCGGCACGGCGCTCGCAGCGAGCGATCGACCGCGTGCCAAGGACGTGCTCGCGGCCGTGGCGCAGGCCGCGGGCGACAGCGGCGCGCAGACCGTGTGCGAGCTGTCCGAGCAACGGCTGCGCGCGTTCGGTGTTCGCACCTGGCGGCGCGGTACCGCCGGCGGCGTGCTGACGGACCGCGAGCGTGAGATCGCGCACCTGATCGCGGCTGGAGCGAGCAATCCCGAGATCGCGCAGCAGCTCTTCCT
>VAYD01000537.1:1143-3264 GCA_005883905.1 Actinomycetota bacterium | reverse complement strand
CGTCGAGCTGGGACAGAACGCCCGACTCCTCCTCTGTGAGCGCCACGAGAAGGACACTACCCCCCGGGCCGGGTGCGTCAATGCCCGTTGGTCAACCTGTCGATCAGCCCGTAGTCGCGTGCCTGCTCGGCGGTGAAGTAGCGGTCGCGCTCCATGGCGTCGTGGACTTGGTCGACGCTCTGGCCGGTGTGCTGCGCGTACATCTCGTCCAGCCGCGCGCGCAGCGCGATCGTCTCCCGTGCATGGATGTCGACGTCGGTCGCCTGGCCCTGGAATCCGCCGGTCGGCTGGTGGATCAGGATGCGCCCGTTCGGCAGCGACATCCGCTTGCCGGGCGTGCCGCCGGTCAGGATCAGCGCGCCCATCGACATCGCGATCCCGCAGCAGACGGTCTGCACGTCCGGCCGGATGTGCTGCATCGTGTCGTAGATCGCCAGGCCGGCGTAGACCTGCCCGCCGGGCGAGTTGATGTAGAGGCACACGTCCTTCTCCGGGTCCTCGGCCTCGAGGTGCAGCAGCTGCGCGACCACGAGGTTCGCCACCTCGTCGTCGATCGCCGAGCCGAGGAACACGACCCGCTCGTTGAGCAGGCGCGAGTAGATGTCGAACGAGCGCTCGGCGCGGCCATCGGACTGGATCACCATCGGGACAAGCGGCATCGGTGTTCTCCTTGCGTCTTGGTGTGCAACCGTTCGGTTGCGTTTCTAGCATACGCTACCATCCGGTTGCATGTCAGACGTCACGCGCGACATCACGCTCCCGGTCGAACCTGACGAGGCCTGGGAGGCGTTGCTCGAGCCGGGCTGGCTCGGCGAGGAGGCGCAGCTCGACCCGCGCGAGGGCGGCCTCGGCCACTTCGTCGTCGACGGCGAGCGCCGCGACGCGGTCGTCGAGGAGGCCGTGCCGGGCGAGCGGCTCGTCTTCTGGTGGTGGACCGCCGACGAGCGCGGCGTACCCGACACGGCCGGCAGCCGCGTGGCGTTCGAGCTCGACCCCATCCCCGGCGGGACGCGCGTGACCGTGCGCGAGTCGCTGACCGGACCGGTCTGTGTCGCAGCAGCCGCCTGACGTCTTCGCCGCGCTGGGCGACCCCACGCGCCGCGAGGTCCTCGAGCAGGTCGCCGCGCGCGGCGACGCCACCGCGACCGAGCTCGCGGCGGGGCTCCCGATCACGCGCCAGGCGGTCGCCAAGCACCTGAACGTGCTCGCAGGCGCCGGCCTCGTGCAGCCGCGCCGCGCCGGGCGCGAGACGCGCTATGCCCCGACGCCCGAGCCGCTCGGCGACGCGATCGCCTGGATGGCGGACCTCGGCGCGCAGTGGGACGCGCGCCTGGCCCGGCTGCAGCGCTCGGTCAGCTAGTCGTAGCGCGGCGTCGGCGGGATCGGGCGGCCGGCACGGAGCGCCTCGACGACCGCCGCCGCGTCCGGGGCGCGGTACTCCTCGCCATAGACGGCTCCCGGCCGGCGCGGCGCCCGATCTCCTCGATCAGGCCGCCCACCAGCGCCTTGGCGTCCGCGTCGTCGCCCGAGAGGAACAGAACGACGCGGTCGGCGCCGCTGCGCCCGGCGGCGTCCGCCTGGAAACCCGACGTCAGCGTGTTGAACGCCCGCACGACCCGCGCGCCCGGCATCCGGTCGGCGTTGAAGCGCCCGGCGCTTCGCCCGCCGAGGTCCTGGACGCCGCCTGGGCCGTACGGGTTCGTCGTGTCGATGACGACCTTGTCCCCGAGCGGCCGGGTGCGCTCGAGCACCTCGTCGACCGCCGTCCATGGCACCGACAGCATCACGACGTCGGCGAACGCCGCCGCGTCCGCCACCGTGTCGTGCGAGCCGAGAAACACCTCGTGCCCCGCCTCCTGGAACAGCCGGCCGGCATTGCCGCCGATCCGTCCGGCGCCGATGATCCCGATCCTCATTGCGCCACCCCGACTGTCTCGATGACCAGTTCCGCGACCTTGCGACCAGAGTGCTGTTGCTGGCCCGTGATCAGGTTGCCGTCGCGCACGGCGAACGGCCTCCACAGCCCGCCCTCGATGTAGTTGGCGCCTCGTTCACGCAAGGCGTCCTCGATGTGCCACGGCATCACCTTCGTCCCAACTGCGGCGTCGGCCGCATCCTCCT
>VAYD01000537.1:324-1090 GCA_005883905.1 Actinomycetota bacterium | reverse complement strand
TCCCGTGACACAGCGCCGCGGTCGCGCGACCCGACTCGTAGAAGCGCGCGATCGCGCTCTGCAGTCCGGCGTCGTCGCGAAAGGTGAACATCGGCGACTGCCCGCCGCAGACCACGATCGCGTCGAACGGCTCGAGGTCGAGGTCGGCCAGCGCCGGCGTGTCCTCGAGCGCGGCCATCAGCTCCGGCGAGGACAGGAACCCGAGCGACAGGACGTCATCCGCCGAGTACCGCGACTCATCACGCGGGTCCGACATCGCGTCGAGCTCCACCTTGCCGCCGCTCGGGCTGGCGACGGTCACGTCGTAGCCGGCTTCACGGAACTCATACCACGGGTGGAACAGCTCTGATGCCCAGAAACCGGCCGGCCAGCCTGTTGTCGTCGACGTCGCCGGATCGGCGACCACCATCAACACCTTCTTCACGAGCATCCCCTTTGGTAGGACTCGATCGTTTGTATTCAAGCAAATGAACCCAAAGTACTCTTTCCGCGCATGCGCGATTCCGTAGACAGGGTGATCGACGGCTGGTGCGCGCTGCGGCCCGACCTCGACGCCTCCCCCATCGGCGTCGTGGCACGACTGCAGCGCGTGCGCTCCCACTTCGATCAAGAGCTCGAGGCGTTCTTCGCGGACCACCAGCTGACGCTCGCCGACTTCGAGGTTCTCGCCACGCTGCGCCGGCTCGGCGGCAGCAGCTCGCAGCGGGCGCTGATGGAAGCCCTCGGGCTGACGTCAGGGACCGTCAGCGTGCGGGTCGACCGGCTG
>VAYD01000537.1:0-265 GCA_005883905.1 Actinomycetota bacterium | reverse complement strand
CCAACGAGGAACGGCTGCTCGCCGCGCTCGATCAAGGCGAGCGCAAGCAGCTCGCGGACCTCCTGCGCAAGCTGCTGCTGTCGTTCGAGAGCTCTCACCAGCCGGCACAGCTCGGCGTGGCCCTCGCTCCCGCGCACGTCGCACGGCGGATGCGGCGCGCGGTCGGGCTGCCGGACCGGCCAGGGTTGCTGATCCAGGCGGTCGAACGCGACAGCCCGGCGGCGCGCGCAGGGCTGCGTGAAGGCGACCTGCTCGTCGCGGCGAG
>VAYD01000133.1:4842-7003 GCA_005883905.1 Actinomycetota bacterium | reverse complement strand
GCGTCTCGGCGATCTGCTCGGCGGACGCCGCCAAGAGCGCGTCGATCGTGCGGAACTGCTGCGCGAGGTTGCGCCCCGTGACGAAGCCGACGCCCTCGATGCCGATCGCAAACAGGACGCGCCCGAACGGCCGCTGCTTCGACGCCTCGATCGCCGCCAGCAGCCGGTTGGCGCTGATCTCGCCGTAGCCCTCGAGCTCCATGAGCTGCTCGGTCGCCCGCGGTCTCCACGAGCCCTTTCGCCAGCAGCGTCGTGACCTGCTTCTCCCCCAGTCCCTCGATGTCCATCGCCCCCTGCGAGACGAAGTGCGTGAGCAGCTGCCAACGGCGCCCCGAGCACGCCCGGTTCGGGCACTTCGTGAAGACGACACCCTCGACCTTGACCGTCGGCGTCC
Organism: Actinomycetota bacterium; assembly: GCA_005883905.1. GTDB lineage: Bacteria > Actinomycetota > Thermoleophilia > Solirubrobacterales > Solirubrobacteraceae > AC-49. The sequence continues at coordinate 6,609 of VAYD01000133.1, read as the reverse complement.
CACACGCGGGGCACTTCGCGGGCGGCTTTGGCGGCTTGGCGCGGCCCTTCTTCTCGACCGCGTGCGGCGCCGGGCTGACCACCTGCGGGATCACGTCGCCCGCTCGCAGGACGATGACCTCGTCGCCGACGCGGATGTCCTTGCGGCGCAGGTCCTCCTCGTTGTGCAACGTCGCCAGCTTCACCGTCACGCCGCCCACGTGGACGGGCTCGAGCACGGCGAACGGGTGCAGGTCGCCGAACTTGCCGACGTTCCACATGATGTCCTTGAGGGTCGTGACCGTCGTCGTCGGCGGGAACTTCCACGCGATCGCCCAGCGCGGGTCACGGCCGACCACGCCCAGGCGGCGCTGCAGCTCGAGCTGGTCGACCTTGATCACCACGCCGTCGATCTCGAAGTCCAGCGCGCCGCGACGGTCCTGCCACGCGAGGCACTGCTTGACGACCTCGTCCTCGCTCTCCAGCCGTACCACGTCGCCGTTGATGCGGAAGCCATGCTCGCGCAGCCACTCGAGGCCATGCCAGTGCGAGTCGAACGTGATGCCCTCGTGCGCGCCGATGCCGTAGCACCACATGCTCAGCGGGCGCTCGGCCGTCAGCTTCGGGTCGAGCTGGCGAATCGTGCCCGCCGCCGAGTTGCGGGGGTTCATGAACGTCGAGAGCCCGGACTCCGCGCGGCGCTCGTTCAGCGCCGCGAAGTCCGGCAGCGACATGTAGACCTCGCCGCGCACCTCCAGCAGCGGCGGCGCGCCCTCGATCCGCAACGGGATCGTCGGGATCGTGCGCAGGTTGTGCGTGACGTCCTCGCCGACCTCGCCGTTGCCGCGCGTCGCGCCGCGCTCGAGCACGCCGTCGCGGTAGAGCAGGCTGATCGCCAGCCCGTCGATCTTCGGCTCGCACACGAACGCGAAGTCCGCGTTCTCGATGCCCTCGCGCGCGAGGTGGTTGCGCATTCGGATCACCCAGTCGCGCAGCTCCTCCTCGGAGCGCGCGTTGGCCAGCGACAGCATCGGCCGCTCGTGCGTGACCTTCTTGAGCGAGCTGACCGGTGCCTCGCCAACGCGCTGCGTCGGCGAGTCTGGCGTGACGAGCTCCGGATGCTCGGCCTCGAGCGCCTGGAGGCGCCGGAACAGCTCGTCGTACTCGTCGTCCCCGATCTCCGGGTCGTCGTGGACGTGGTAGCGGTCCGAGTGGTAGGCGACGAGCCGCTGCAGCTCGCGGACCTCGCGCTCGATGTCGCTCACTCCACCTCCTCCGCGGCCGGCTCCAGCAGCCGCCCGAGGTTGTGCTCGACCAGCGCGTCCATCCCGCTCCGGTCGGTCAGGTCGAAGTGGATCGGGGTCACGGCGATCCGGCTCAGGGCAACTGCCGCGAGGTCCGTGCCCGGCAGGTTGTGGAACCCCGGGTCGGCGCCGTAGATCCAGTAGCGGGACCTCCTGCCCTCGTTCGTGTCGAGCTTGAGCTGATCGCGGTAGATCCGCTTGCCGAGGCTCGTCACCTCGACGCCTGAGACCTCGCCGGCCGGCACGTTGATGTTCAGCAGCGTCCCCTCAGGCAACGGGACCGCGTCCAGCTCCTCGACCACCCGCGCGGTGAACTTCGCCGCGGTCGCGAAGTCGAACTTCGAGCCCAGGCGGAAGTCCATCTCGCGCGCCTGTGACTGCTGTGAGACCGCGATCGCCGGCAACCCCAACACGAGCCCCTCGAATGCCGCGGCGACGGTCCCCGAGTACGTGATGTCGTCGCCGAGGTTCGACCCGTGGTTGAT
>VAYD01000133.1:0-4812 GCA_005883905.1 Actinomycetota bacterium | reverse complement strand
GCGCACGCAGTCCACGGGCGTGCCGTCGGTCGCGTAGCCGTACGTGCCGTCGCCGAAGTCGACCTCCTCGACCCACAGCGGCCGCCGGGTCGTGATCGAGCGCGCCGTGGCGCTGCGGTTGCCGTCGGGCGCAATGACCGCGAGCTCGATCCCGGGCACCTCGCGCAGAGCGCGACGGAGCGCCTGGAGCCCTTCGGCCTCGATGCCGTCGTCGTTGGTGAGCAGTACTCGCAATGCTCATCCATCGTACGAGACGCTCGCCAGGGCAAGTCCGTGCGGCGGGGCCGTCGCGCCCGCCTCCGCGCGGGGCCTGCCCGTCAGGAGCGCAGCGAAGTCATCCGGCGTACCCAAGCCATGCGCGACGTCGGCCATGGTGCCCACGAGCACGCGGTTCATGTGGCGCATGAACGTGTCGGCGGTGATCCAGAATTCGAGCACTCCCTGCGCAGACTCGCTCCACTGCGCGACAGACACGTCACGTTCGAAGCGCACGTGCTCGGTCTGCGTCGGCGTGAACGCCATGAAGTCGTGGGTCCCGACGATCGCCCCCGCGCACGCGTCCAGCGCGGCGCGATCGAGCGGTCGCCCCACCCACCAGGCGGTGTGCCGCAGCCGCGGCGACCGCGCGCGGCGGTTGAGGATCCGGTAGCAGTACGTCCGCGAGCGCGCGTCGTGGCGCGCGTTGAATCCGGGATCCATCGGCGTCGATTCGAGCACCGCGACGTCGGGCGGCAGCACGCCGTTGAGCCGCAGCGGATCGAGCGCCTCGCCGTCGTAGGAGACGACCTGCCCCCACGCATGGACGCCCGCATCGGTGCGCCCTGCGACGGTCACCGGAATGTGCTCCTGCAGGATCGTCGCGATCGCGGCCTCGAGCTCCTCCTGAACGGTGCGCCGCTCCGGCTGGCGCGCCCATCCGGCGAAGTCGGTGCCGTCGTACTCGAGCAGCAGCTTCGTGGTCACGTCAGAGGAGTTCGCGCGCGTGCTGCACGACGTGCTCGGGCTCCTCATCGGGAAGGAAATGCCCCACGCCCGGGATCCAGTGGACCTCGAGATCGTCCGCGTTGGCGCCGGCGAGCGACGAGCCCTTGACCGCGACGTCCTCCGTGCCCACGAGCAGCCGCGTCGGCACCGTCAGGCGCTCGTGCGCATAGGCGCCGCGCGCCAGCCCCGGCAGCTCCTTGAGCAGGAACTGGCGGTAGATGCCGACCGTCGCCGTCGCCGCGCGCTCCCCGCGCATGACATCGGCGTACGCGCGCAGGTCCTCGTCGGTCCAGTGCCCGCGCGCGCGGCCGGCCTTCAGGAGCCGGACGGCCAACCCGCGCCGCATCATCTGCTCGCCCACCCACGGCAGGCTCACCGGCAGCTGGTAGCCCAGCAGGACGAGCCGCCGCGGGTTGAACCGGTCGCGCGGCCACAGGTGCGGGATCGAGCAGGCCACCAGCCCGGTGAAGCGCTCGGGCGCTTTCACGCACGCGATCATCCCGCTGAACGCGCCCCAATCGTGCCCGATGAGCCCGGCACGCTCGACGCCGACGGCGTCCATCACCGCGAGCAGGTCGTCGGCCATCGCGGTCTTCGTGTAGTCGCCGTCGGGCGGCGCGTCGCTCCAGCCGAGGCCGCGCAGGTCCCAGGCGATCAGCCGGTAGGCGGGCGCCAGCGCCTCGATCACGTGCCGCCAGGTCCACCAGTGCTGCGGCCAGCCATGGGTCAGGAAGACCGGCGGGGCGTCCGGAGCGCCGGCCTCGGCGACGTGGAAGCGCATCCCTCGCGCCTCGACATGGCGGTGGGTCACGCCGGGAAGCTCGAGCATGCCGCGGATCCTATGCGGCGCGGCGCGCTCAGCCCGAGATCTGCGGCATGGTCTGCAGCCGGGCGTCGATGGCGAACGCCGTGAGGCCGGCGCCGGCGCACGCCTGGAGCGCCGCGACCGGGTCCTGACTCATGCTCGGCGTCGCCGCAGCCCTTGCCGATCCAGAGCGCCTGCCGTCGAACGTCAGCAGCGGGAACGCGGCAACGCGCGTCTCGGAGAGGCGGAAGCGGATCCTGCCGTACGGGAACGTCAGCGTGCCGAACCCGTCGGCCGTCCCGGCGGTGCACGACCCCGCCGGGGCCTCGGACCAGCCGGTGTCGGTCACCGGCGCGCCGGACAGCTCGTGCGCGCGGTGGTGGGCGTCGACGAACCGGCCATCGCACGTCCCCGTCAGACGCGCCAGTTGGGTGATCGGCTTCGGCGAGTTGGTGAGCGGAGGGTCGAACGCCACCGTCCCGGCCAAGTGGCAGCTGCCGCTGAACGTGCTGGCCGATGCGGGCGAGGCAGCCGCGAGGACGACGGCGGTGATCAGAAGGCAGCGCATGGCTTTCTAGAGTATTATTGTGCTAGCACACTGTCAAACCGCCGCTGACGACGCTACTCTTGACACAGTGTTCGTCAAGGACGTCGGCATCCGCATCGACCGGGAGGGGGACGTTCCGGTCGGTGTCCAGCTGGCCTGGTCCCTACGGCGCGCGATCGAATCCGGGACGCTGCGCCCGGGCGATCGCCTCCCTCCGCTGCGCGAGCTCGCCGTCGGAGTCGGCGTGAACGCCAACACGTTGCGCGCTGCCTACGCCAAGCTCGAGGCCGACGGCCTGATCGAGACGCGCCACGGCAGCGGCACGTACGTGACCACAGCGTCCGAGCACCGCGACCTCTCGCCGCTCGTCGGCGCGGCGTCGCGTGCGGCGCGCGACGCGGGCGTCGATCCGCGTGACCTCGCCGCCGCCCTCTACGTGAGCAGCGCCGACGAGCCCGAACAACCGGACTCGGACGCTCATCGGCGCCGCGCGCTGCGCGAGGAGATCGCCGTGCTCGAACGGCTCGTGGCCGAGCTCGCTCCGCCTCCCGTGCTCGAGCCCGAGCGCCATCCCCGCGGCCCTCGGATCCTCACCACGGCCGAGCTCGAGGCCGTGCGCGCCGAGCTCATCGCTCGTCTGGCCGGCTCGTAGCCTGCTTCTCGAAGAACTCTGCGATGAACGCCGCCGAGACCGGCTCGACCAAGCTCGCAACGATCGAGTCCTCCATCTCGGGCATGCCGCTTGCACGCATGAGCTCGACCGCCGCGGGCACGTCGTAGTCGGTTCTGCGCATCTCGACACCGGACCCGAGCGCGAGCCAGAACGCCGCCGCCGCTCCCTGGTAGGGCAGGCCGACGCTACCCGCGTTCATCACCCTGCGGCCGTCCACCGCGCGGTCGAACTGGTGGTGGGTGTGGCCGCACACCACCACGTCCGCCGCCACGCCTTCGAGCATCGGCGCCAGCCGCTCGGGTGGGGTCACCTGCGTGATGATCTCGGTGTCGCTGCGCGGCGAGCCGTGGCAGAACAGCACGTCGCCGAGTCCATCGACAGCGACCTGCACGGTCGGCTCGAAGCTCGCCAAGAATCGCCGCTGCGCGTCGCTGAGCCGCTCCACGGACCACGCGACCAGGTCGCCCGGCGCGAGTCCACCGCCGGCTGGCCCTTCGACCACCTCCCGGTCGCCGTTGCCCATCACCCAGCGAACGGGCACGTCGAGCGCGCGCAGACGGTCGAGCACTTCCCCGACCATCGCTCCTGGCGCGAGATCACCCCCGACAACGACGAGATCGGCGTCAACCTCCTCGAGCACGGCCTCCAGCGCCGGCAGGTTGCCATGGATGTCGTACAGGGCCGCGACGCGCACGGCTACGTCCTATCACCTCGGACACCGACTGGGCCCCCTTGCTCTCGCATACCGAGAGCGAAAGGGCCCACGCCCAACGTGCGAGCGCCAGACCGCGTCGCCGGGTTGGAGCCTGACGTGCTCGCGCCGTGAGCGGCCGTCCAACAGGCCGTTCGGCGCTCACGCGAGCTCGCCTGAGTGTCGAGCGCGACGATGGATGGCCGATCACGGCGAGCAGGCGCCGTGAGCAAGGACGCAGGCGCAGCCGATAGCACCGCTATCGGCAAGCCGAGGACGCCGCGCACGGCGTCAGCGCAGCCGTGAGCGGCCGTCCAGCGGCGCGACTCGGCGCTCAGACGAGCTCGAGGAAGACCATCTCGGTCGCGTCAGACTTGCGCGGACCGAGCTTGAGGATGCGCGTGTAGCCACCGGGGCGCTCCGCGTAGCGGGGCGCCACCTCCTCGAACAGCTTGTGGACGGCGAACTTGTCCTGGCCGAGCGTGCTGAGCGCCTGGCGGCGGGCGTGGAGATCGCCGCGCCGCGCGAGCGTGATCAGCTTCTCGATCTCGGGCTTGACCGCCTTGGCCTTGGCCTCCGTGGTCTTGATCCGCTCGTGCTCGATCACCTCCTTGCAGAGGTTCACCAGCAGCGCCTTGCGGTGCGAGGCGTCGCGGGAGAGCTTGTGGCGGGTCTTCTGGTGGCGCATGAGCGGGTGCTAATCCTGACGGAGATCGAGACCGCGCGCGTGCAGGGTCTCGATGACCTCGTCGATCGACTTCTTGCCGAAGTTCGGGATCGCGTTGAGCTCGCCCTCGGACTTCGAGATGAGGTCGCCGACCGTCTGGATGCCGGCGCGCTTGAGGCAGTTGTACGACCGCACGCCGAGCTCGAGCTCCTCGATGAGGATGTCGTGCATCGGGCCGCCGGCCGCCGGCGCCGCGGCGCCGCCGCCGTTGAAGCCGCCCACACCGGCAGCTTCGAGCTGGCCGCCCGGGCCGGCGCGGAGCTCCTCCACGCGGTCGGCGTCGGTGAAGATCGCCAGCTGCGAGATGAGGATCTCGGAGGCCTCGCGCAGCGCGGCCACCGGCTCGATCGAGCCGTCGGTCTCGATGTCGAGCGTGAGCTTGTCG
>VAYD01000132.1:1998-16611 GCA_005883905.1 Actinomycetota bacterium | reverse complement strand
GCCCCGGTGACCGGGACGAGCAACAGCAGCGCGACGAGCGCTGCGGTGGAGCGGACCCGCAGCATGGCGGACCGCGAAATACCCGCCCGGTTCGTGAGCGAACCAAATGCGTTTGGTCACGTGTTCGCTCGGGGACAAGCCGGGCGCTGGATCCACCTCGAGGGAGGCTCTCATGGGTCGTGCTGGTCGTCGTGCGTCCACTATCGCGGCGCTCCTGTTGCTACTGACCGCAACCGGCGTAGGGGTCGTCACGGCCGGCAACAGATCCAATGACGAGCGCGCGCTGCGCAAGACGCGTGCCGCCGCGAGCCAGAGCGTCGAGTCGAAGGTCAACTCGCTGCTGGGCAAGATGACGCTGCAGGAGAAGCTCAACCAGCTGACGCTGCTCAACGACGGGCAGATCAACGACAGCGAGGCGGCGAAGCCGGTCGGCGGCGTCTTCAGCCTCACCGATCCCGACAAGATCAACCACTTCCAGCACGTGGCGGTCGAGCAGTCGCGGCTGCACATCCCGATCCTGTTCGCGTTCGACACGATCCACGGGTTCCGGACGATCTTCCCGATCCCGCTCGGGACGGCCAGCAGCTTCGACCCGAACATCGCCGCCGACGACCACCGCATCGGCGCGATGGAGACCGCGGCGGTCGGCATCAAGCAGATCTACAGCCCGATGGTCGACGTGTCGCACGAGCCGCGATGGGGCCGCAGCTCCGAGGGCGCCGGCGAGGATCCGTACCTCGGCTCGGTCATGGCGGCCGCGCGTGTGAAGGCCGCGCAGGGCAGCGACTACAGCGCCCCGGACAAGGTCGTGACGAGCGTGAAGCACTACGCCGCCTACGGCCAGCCGGAGGGCGGCCGCGACTACAACACGACCGACATGTCGGACGCGCGGCTGCGCAACATCTACCTGCCGCCGTTCAAGGCCGCGATCAACGCGGGCGCCGACACCGCGATGTGCTCGTTCAACGCGATCAACGGGGTGCCGGGCTGCGCGAACTCGTACACCGAGACCGAGATCCTCAAGCACGAATGGGGCTTCGACGGGTTCATCGAGAGCGACTACACCGCGGTCGACGAGCTGCTGCGCCACGGCGTGGCGGCCGACGGCTGTGACGCAGCGCGCGCGGCGCTGAACGCCGGCACCGACATGGAGATGGTGTCGACGCATTACCGTGACTGCGGTCAGCAGCTGCTCAACAGCGGCGCTATCTCGATGGCGCGGATCAACGACGCCGTGCGGCGCATCCTGCGCATCAAGTTCCGCGCGGGGCTCTTCGAGCACCCGTACGTCGATCCGTCCAAGGCCAACGACGTGCAGCTGCTGCCGGCGAGCCGCGAGACGGCGCGCAAGGACGCGGCGCGCTCGATGGTGCTGCTCAAGAACAACAACAACACGCTGCCGATCGACTCGAGCAAGTCGGTCGCGGTGATCGGCCCGCTGGGCAACGACAAGCACGACATGCTCGGCCCGTGGTGGGGCGTCGGCCGCGACGAGGACGCGATCTCCGTCTTCGACGGCATCAAGGCCCAGGACGCGAACACCACGTTCACCGAGGGCTGCCACATGAACGACCAGGAGCTCTTCGACCCGGCGAACGAGTGCCCGACGGTCGATACGGCGGGGGTCACGGCAGCGGCGAACGCCGCTGACCAGGTCGTGCTGGCGCTCGGCGAGACGCGGCTGCAGAGCGGCGAGGCCGAGGTCCGCAGCAACATCAAGCTGCCGGGCAAGCAGCAGGACATCATCGACGCGGTCGCGGCGACCGGGAAGCCGTTCACCGTCGTGCTGTTCAACGGCCGCCCGCTCGATCTGACCGACGTTGCGGCGAAGTCGGACGCGATCCTCGAGGCCTGGTTCCCGGGCGTCGAGGCGGGCAACTCGATCGCCGACGTCCTGTTCGGCGGCGTCAACCCGGGCGGCAAGCTGCCGGTGAGCTTCCCGCGCAGCGTCGGCCAGGTGCCGATCTACTACAACCACGAGCCGACCGGAAGGCCGTGCGACACGACGTTCCGCTGGAACTCGCGCTACCGCGACATCCTGTCGTGTGACCCGCTCTACAAGTTCGGCTTCGGCCTCAGCTACAGCACGTTCAACGTCTCGAACCTGCACCTGAGCTCGCACACGCTGAACGCGAAGGGCGGGAGCATCACGGTGACAGCCGACGTGACGAACGCGTCAGGGCCGGCGGGCGACGACGTCGCGCAGCTCTACATCCACGACCCGGTGGCGAGCATCTCGCAGCCGGTGCGCAGGCTGCGCGGCTTGGCATCTGGACCGCAACGACGTCGGCTTCTACGACAACAGCGGCCACTTCGTCGTCGAGCCGGGGACGATCGAGGTCTACGTCGGCGACAGCTCCGACGCCGACATGAAGGACACGTTCACGGTGCAGTGATCAGGCGGCGCGCGCCGTCCGCGGGACGGCGCGCGCCGGCACCTCGTCGCCGAACCCGGCGAGCGCCCGCGCAACCACGCGGTAGGCGTCGGCGTGCGCGGCCATGCCGCAGTGGCTGGCGTTGATGGCCACGTTGGAGGCAGCCGGGTGCACACAGGCGCGCCAGTCGACGATCCCGTCGCTGCGCGAGTAGACCGAGACGAAGCCGACGCCGTCAGGGAACGGCTCGGTGACGAGCGCGCGGGATTGCTCGCAGCACGCGCCGTTGCCGCACGCGTGTGAGAACAGGCCGGGGACGCGCAGGGTGCCGAGCGTGGCGACCGCGCGCACGTGGAGCTTCACCCACGGATGGACCGCCAGCTCGTCCATCAGCGGCGAGCCGAGCGTCACGATGCCCGCGACGGCGTCGGGCGCGCGGTGGGCGAGCAGCCGCGCGAGGCTGCCGCCGCGGCTCTGGCCGACGATCCGGACCTTGCGCCCGGTTTGGGCGTGCAGCTCGCGGATGCGCTCCTCGAGGCGGTCGGCCGAGCGCGTGGCGCAGTCGACGTTCGCACGCAGCCCGGCGCGCCTGGGCTGGTAGCCGAGGCGCTTGAGCCACGCGGCCATCGTGCCGAGCGACGGATCACCGGCGAGGAAGCCCGCGATCAGCAGCACGGTCGCGCCGTCGCCTTGCGGCACGCCGTCGCCGCGCCACACGGGATCCACCTGGAGCGCGAGGCGCTCGGCCGGAACCCTGCTCTCACGCCACAGCGGAGGCATGTGAACAACCTACTGTCTCCACCTGACGGGGTGTCAGGAGGCCGGAGGGGGAGCCTCCCGATGGGCCTCACCGCGATCGGCCTTACCCCCTCTCATGCCGCCGATCCCGCTGCCACCCGTGCCGAAGCCGAAGCCCGGGCCCCCATACGAGCTCTGCAGGCGTTCCGCGCATCCGCGCGCGGGCGCGCGTCGCGCTCGTTGGATCGGCGAGGGAGAGGATGGGACGTTGCGTGCGACATTGACCGCCATATACGCGGTCAAGGTCGCACGCGGCTGCGAACTGGGGTCTGTCCCCAGATTCGCCCATGACCGGTTCGGCCGACTTGAGTGGCGGGTTGGCCGCGTATATCGCGGTCAACCCGCCATTCAACCCTGCGAGCGCGCCAGTGCTGCCGACCCCTCGTCCCCTCGATGCCCGAACCAGGCGGCGCGCGCCGCGAACGCGCGAGCTGAGCGCGACCCCTACGGATGCTCCGGATCGCGCCGGCGCCCGCCGAAGCGTCCGAACCGCGTAGCGAGCGCGCCGAGGGCGTCGATGTGGACCGAGAGGTCGTCGACCTTCGACTCGAGGCTGACGGTGGCGTTGCCGATCCGCCCGACGCCCCCCTGGAGCGACCGCACGTCGTCGCGCAGCCCTTCGACCGCGCCGAGCACGTCCCGGATGTCGCCGCGCAGGCCGCGCATCTCGCGCTCGATCGAGGCGACCGCGCGCAGCGGCGCCAGCAGCGCACGCGGCACCGCCAGGAGGATCACGCGGCCACCGCCGCAGGCGCCGCGGACAGCTCGGCGAGGATGTCGCTGACGATCCCGGGGCGCTCGAGCGGCGTCATGTGGCCAGAGCGCTCGACCGCGACGTAGCGCAGCAGCTGCGGCAGGTCGCCCGCCAGTCGCTTGGCGTGCACCGGCGGCGTCAGGCGGTCGTGCATCCCGGCCAACACGATCGCCGGCGCGTCGACGTGCGCGACCGCGTCGTGCAGGTCGAGCGCGGCGAGCGTCCGGCCGGTGCCCGCGCGGACCTCGCGCCGGCACTCGAGCACCATGTCCTCGCCGAACGCGACCGTTGCCGCCCCGGCGTCGGGGCCGAACGCGATCGCGTGCACGGCACGGTGCGCCAGCGGTGACGAGCGCCCGGGCATCGGCAGCGACGCCGAGAGCATGGCCCGCCCTGCGGCGCCACGGATGCTGGCCAGGGCGTCGGGCGTGCGCAGCAGCAGCGACTCGGCGATGAGGTCGCCCATGCCGGTGTTGAAGAACGCGGCGGCCCGCGCTCGGTCCGCGGCGCCGCCTCGGCCGCGCGCCCACGCGGCGATCGTCATCCCGCCCAGCGAATGGCCTGCGATCACGGCGCGCTCCCTGCCCGCCAGCGTCGCGTCGAGCACGCGCTCGAGGTCTTCGCCGAGCGTCTCCATCGACCAGTCGCCGTGCTGCGGCGCGGCGCTCTCGCCATGGCCGCGCTGGTCGTAGGCGATCACGCGATGCTCGCCCGACAGCGCCTGGATCTGGAGCTTCCAGAAGCGCAGCGCGCACGTCCAGCCGTGCACCAGCACGAGCGGCGGTGCGTCCCGCGGGCCAAACAGCTCGACGTGCAGGTCCGTGCCGCCGGCCCCGGCGACCCGCAGCACCTCGCCGCGCAGCGGCGCGTCGAGCGCCGCCCGCGCCGGGTCGCGCGCGATCCGCCGGCGGTCCGCCAGTGCCGCGGCGCCCCAGGCCGTGGCGCCCGCTCCGACAAGCGCCGCGGCGCCGCCGCGTCTCATCGCGCCCCCGCCGGGATGAGCTTGCCGGTGCGGCTGAAGCGCGGCGGCTCGGCGGTCTCGCCCGGGCGCGGCGGGCGGCCGAGCCGGCCCACGCCGAGCGCCAGCAGCGTGATGAACACGCCGAGCATCAGCAGCACGATCGCTACCGCCGGCGTCCAGAGGTACGCGGGGGTGTTCCGCTTGCGCTCGAGCTGCAGGAAGTGCTGGTCGTAGACCATCGTCTGCGTCGAGCCGTTCGCCGCCCGGAAGCCCTTGAACGGGATCGCCGGGTCCGCGCGCAGGTACACGCCCGCCGACAGCAGCGAGCGGCCCTTGTGCACGCGCAGCATCGTCTTCCAGTCGCCCGTCAGCGGCAGCGCCTTGGTGGTCCTCCACGTCCCGCCGGCGACGTGCTCGAGGTGGTTGATGACGAGGCCGTCGCCCTGCCACGCCAGGCCGTCGACCCACTCGGCGCCCTTCGCCGCCGACGGCGGGTCGAACTTCGCGGTTACGTACGCGTGGCCGGGGTCGGTGTGGCGCAGCGCGATCGTCGCGCGCACCCTCGACTGCTCCGAATGGAACAGCGCGTTCGCGCTGACCACCAGCAACGCGGCCGCGGCGCCGATCGCCAGCAGGCGCGCCGGGCGCGGCGCGGGCAACTCGCCGCGCAGGCCGCCGGCGAACAGCGCGCCGAGGATGCCGCCGGCGACGCCCGCGACGATCGCGGTCGGCAGGCCCTCGGCGATCAGCGCGGTGTGCCACGGCAGCGGCATCGCGATGTTCGTCCACGCGTACTCGGCGGCGAAGCCGACGGTCCCGATCAGCAGGCCGCTGATGACGCCCAGGCGGATCGGCCGCGCGGCGGCGCCACGGCGCCAGCCGACGGCCTCGACGCACAGCGCCTCGACGACGTACAGCGGCATCGCCGGCTTGGAGCGGCCGATGACGTCGCCGACGAGCGCGTTCACGATCAGCACGGCCACGAGGTAGAAGACGAGTGCGCCGATCGCGCCCCCGCGCCCCGCGCGCAGGCGGGCCGCGACGAGGCACAGCGACGAGCTGCCGGCCAGCAGCAGCGGGTGCCAGACCTGGCGGAACTGGGCGACGCCCCAGTCGAACTCGCCCTGGAAGACCGACAGGCCGATCAGCAGCCCGCCGCAGGCGAGGATCGGCGACATCCGCACGATCCACGGGCGGGGCTCGCCGCTGCCGCGACGTTCGAGGCCGGCCGCGCGCTGGCCCTCGGTCTCCAGCACCTGGATCGCGATGATCGTCAGCACGGCGCCGGCGATCATCATGATGTGGGTCGGGCCCCAGAGGGTCACGTCCTGGCCGAACAGGCGGTGCCAGACGTCGTCGAGCGGGAAGCCGAGCAGGGCGAAGCTCGAGCACAGCAGCATCAGCGCGCCGCCGACCGGAATCGCGCCGAGGATCGGCAGGTTGATCGCCGTCGCGCTGCGCGGCTCGTCGTCGCTCGGCAGCGACATCGCCAGCAGGCCGGCGGCGAAGATCCCGTACAGCCCGACGAGGATGAAGTAGTGGGCCGGGTTGGCGAGCGGGCCGGGGTCGCGGCCCTTGTCGATGTGGATCGACACGTCCCAGGTGACGCCGAACAGCGCCACCAGCAGCGAGCCGGTCGCCACAGCCGACGGCAGCGCGGCCCAGCTCGGGATGCGCCCGACGCGCGCGGAGAACGCGGCGACGCTGCCGAGCAGCGACGAGCGGCCGCTGCGGTGGCCCTGCAGTAGGTAGAGCAGGACGGCCGTCGTGATCGTGGCGAAGCCGGTCGCGATCGCGACCTGGTCGATCGGCGCTCCCCCGGCGGGGGGCGAGCTGGCGGCGATGAGCATCAGGGTCCTCCGAAGCAGTGGTCCACGTCTGGTTACGTTCCCGTAACGTACACCACTGTAACTTCGGGTGTTACGCCTGCGTCACTTCTCGTTCGCCGGCGCCCGCTGGACCGCGCCCATGAGCGTCTTGGCGAACGACACGATCCGTTCGATCGTGAACCGGTCGGGCTGCGTCAGGATCAGGCGGGCGCTGTCCTCGGCCATCTCCATCAGCAGCCGCGCGAACAGCTCGGAGTCGAGTCCCTTGGGGCCGCCGCGGCGCTCGATGCCCCACGAGGCGAGCTTCTCGAGCTGGCGCAGCACGTTACGCCGCGTGCGGTTGGTGCGCTCGTGGAAGACGGCGGGCACGCCCTCGGGTGGCAGCAGGATCAGCCGCCAGGTCTTCGGCGCCTCGTGCACGGCCTCGAGGTAGCGCTGTAGGCCCTCGACCAGCAGGTCGTCAGGATCGCGATCGCCCGGGATGTTCGGGATCGCGCGCGCGAGCTGCGAGATCGCGCGGTCCTCCTCGCGGTCGATCAGCGCCTTGACGAGCCCTGGCATGTCCGCGAACTGCTTGTAGACGATCGGCCGCGTGACGCCGGCGGCCTGGGCGACGGCCTCGATCGTGAGGACGTGGAAGCCGCGGTCGACGACGAGGTCGAGCGTCACGTCGAGCAGCTGCTCGCGCCGCTCCGCGGCTCGCATGCGGGGTGATCTCGCCAGCGCCATCTGACACCTAGGTTACAGTAGTGTAGGTTACGTGACCGTAACCGACATCGCGATCATCGGCAGCGGTTTCGCAGGGATCGGCGCCGCGATTCGCCTGCAACGAGCTGGTTTCGAGGACTACGTCGTCCTCGAGCGCGCCAGCGACGTCGGCGGCACCTGGCGCGACAACTCCTACCCGGGATGCGCCTGCGATGTGCCTTCCCATCTCTACAGCTTCTCGTTCGCGCCGAACCCGGAGTGGACGCGCTCGTTCTCGCAGCAGCCCGAGATCTGGGCCTACCTGCGGCGCGTCGCCGACGAGCACGGCGTGACGGCCAACACGCGGTTCGGCGCCGAGCTGCTCGACGCCGCCTGGAACGAGGACCGCGGCCTGTGGGAGATCGAGACCGCCGCGGGCGACCTCACCGCGCGCGTGCTCATCGCCGGCTTCGGCGGCCTCGCCGAGCCCAGGCTCCCGGACGTCCCCGGGATCGCGGACTTCCCCGGGACGATCTTCCACAGCGCGCAGTGGAACCACGACCACGACCTCACGGGCGAACGCGTGGCGGTGATCGGCACCGGCGCGTCGGCGATCCAGTTCGTGCCGCAGATCCAGCCGCGGGTCAAGGAGCTGCACCTGTTCCAGCGCACGGCGCCGTGGGTGATGCCGCGCTTCGACCGCGAGTTCACGCGCGCCGAGAAGTCGCTCTTCAAGCACCTGCCGTTCACGCAGCGCCTGGCGCGCGCGGGGATCTACTGGTCGCGCGAGTCGATGGTGATCGGGATGGCCGGCGAGCCGCGCCTGTTGAAGGGCCTCCAGCTGCTCGCCAAGCGCTACATCCGAAAGGCGATCTCCGACCCGGAGCTGCGCCGCAAGGTCACGCCGAGCTACACGATCGGCTGCAAGCGCATCCTGATCTCCGGCGACTACCTGCCGTCGCTGGACGAGCCGAACGTCGACCTCGTGGCGTCGGGCCTGAGCGAGGTGCGCGGCAACGTCGTCGCCGCCGCCGACGGGACGCAGCGCGAGGTCGACACGATCATCCTCGGCACCGGCTTCTACGTGACCGACTCGCCGATGGCGCAGCGCGTGCGCGGCGCCGACGGCCGCTCGCTCGCCGAGCACTGGGAGGGCTCGATGCAGGCCCACTGCGGCACGACGGTCACCGGCTTCCCGAACTACTTCCACCTCGTCGGGCCGAACACCGGCCTCGGCCACAACTCGATCGTCTACATGATCGAGAGCCAGCTGAACTACGTCGTCGACGCGCTGGCGACGATGCGCCGCGAGGGCGCACACAGCTGCGTGGTCGACGCCGGCGCGCAGGAGCGCTACAACGAGCGCGTCCAGCGCGCGATGCAGGGGACGGTGTGGACAGCCGGCGGCTGCGCCTCCTGGTACATCGACAAGCACGGGCGCAACACGACGCTGTGGCCGGGCTTCACGTTCAAGTTCCGCGAGCTGACGAAGTCGTTCGACCGCGAGCACTACGAGCTGCGCACCGCGCCGGTGCGCGAGGAGGTGCTCGCATGAGGCCCCACCGCGGGTCCGCCCACAACGGCGAGACGAGCCCGGCGAGGCAGTCCGCAGGGCGCAGCACCCTCTTCATCACCGGCGCTGCGCGCGGCATCGGCGCCGCGACGGCCGAGCGCCTGCATGCGCGTGGTGACAATGTCGCGCTCGTCGGACTCGAGCCCGAGCGGCTCGAGGCGCTCGCGGCGCGCCTGGGCGACCGCGCCGCGTTCTTCGAGGCCGACGTGACCGACCGCGCGGCGCTCGACGCGGCGGTGGCGGGCGCAGTGGAGCGGTTCGGCGGCATCGACGTCGCGATCGCCAACGCGGGCATCCACACGACCGGCTCGCTCCTCGGCGCGGATCCGGACCGGATCGAGCACACCCTGGAGGTGAACCTCTTCGGCGTGCTGCGCACCGACCTGGCGGTGCTGCCGCAGATCGTGCAGCGCAAGGGCTACCTGCTGAACGTCGCCTCGCTGGCGGCGGCGAGCCACGCGCCCCTGACGGGGCCGTACACCGCCTCGAAGGCCGGCGTGGAGGCGTTGACCGACACGCTGCGCGTGGAGCTGTCGACCACCGGCGCGCGCGCCGGCTGCGCGTACTTCGGCTTCATCGACACCGACCTCGTCCGCGCATCGTTCGCGCAGAGCTCCACGCAGACGCTGCAGGGCAACATGCCGGCGTTCATCCGCACGCCGGTGCCGGTCGGCAAGGCCGTGGATGCGATCGAGCGCGCGGTCGACAAGCGCCTGGCCCGCACGTGGGCGCCGCGCTTCGTCGGCGGCTTCCTCGCACTGCGGGGGATCTTGCAGCCGCTCGCCGAGAAGCGGCTGATGGGCAGCCCGGAGCTGGCGGCCGCGATCGCGGAGGCGGACGCGGCCGGACGGTCCGAGGGCGATCTCGGCGTCGCCGGTCAGCTCGTGAGTTGATCGAGCAGGTGGACGAACGAGGCGTACGGCTTGCCCGTCGCCTCGGTCAGCCCGATCTCGCAGGTGCGGTTGCCGCAGACGTGCGCGTCGAACGACCGCCCTGCGAGCTCGGCGGCCTCGTCGGCGGTGGCGGCGGCCGTCAGCTCGGGGTGCAGCATCCCGCGGTCGCCTGCGAACCCGCAGCACGTCGCGGCGGCGGGCACGACGACCTCGTCGGCCAGCGCGGCGGCGACCTCCTCGAGCCGGTGCAGCAGTCCCATGTGGCGCGCCGAGCACGTCGGGTGCACGGCCACCGAGCCGACCTTGCGGCGGACGTTGAGCTTCGGCAGCAGGAGCTGGACCCACTCGATGGCGTCCAGCACTGTCACTGAGGGGTCTGACCCCTCAGTGACACGCAGTGCCTGCGTGCACGAGTTCGCGTCGATCACGACCGGCAGCGTGCCGCCGTCGGTCCAGCGCTCGATCGCCTCGATCGTGCGGGCGCGCATCGCCTCCTCGGCCGCCGCGTAGCCCTTCGAGCCGAACGGCACGCCGCAGCAGTGGCCCGCGACGTCGTCGGGGATCCAGACCGGCATGCCGGCGCGGGCGCTCACACGCACCATCGCTTCGGGCAGCGACGGGCCGAAGATCCGGTTGATGCAGGCGGGCAGGTACACGGCCGCCGCGCCATCGCGCACCGTCGCCGGCAGCGGCGGCGCCGGCGGCGGTGCGTCGCGTGGCAGTTCGGGGACGAGCTCGTCGGCCAGGAGCGTACGCACCGCACGCGAGGCGGCCCGGCCCACCGCCGGCGCGCGCAGGCCCGCACGGCTCGCGCGCTCGACGGTCTGCCAGTGGGCGGCCATGCGCGCCGCGGCCTTCTCCGCGAGTGGCGTGTGCTGGCGCGCCCGGAGCTCCTTGACCATCTTGCCCGTGTCGATCCCGAGCGGGCAGACGAGGCGGCACGAGCCGTCGGCGGCGCACGTCTCGAGCGCGTCGTACTCGTACTCCTCCATAAGCGCCGCGGTCACCGGCGAGCCCGCGGGCTGGCGCGCCATCTCGCGGCGCAGCACGATCCGCTGGCGCGGCGTCGTCGTCAGCCAGCGCGACGGGCACACCGGCTCGCAGAACCCGCACTCTACGCAGGTCGTCGCCTCCTCCTCGATCGGCGGCGTCGACTGCAGGTCCTTCAGGTGGACCTCCGGGTCGCGGTTCAGCACGACGCCCGGGTTCAGCACGCCGTCGGGGTCGCACAGCGCCTTGACCCGCCACATCATGTCGGTCGCCTTCGCGCCCCACTCGCGCTCAACGAACGGCGCCATGTTGCGGCCGGTCCCGTGCTCGGCCTTGAGCGAGCCGTCGTAGGTCTCGGTGATCAGCTCGATCAGGTCGTTGATGAACGCGTCGTAACGCTCGACGTCCGCGGGATCGCCGAGCACCGGCGTGAGCATGAAGTGCAGGTTGCCCGCCGACGCGTGGCCGGCGACACCCGGCAGGAACCCGTGCTTGCCGAGCAGCGCCTGCACGTCGCGCACGCACTCCGCGATCCTCGCCGGCGGCACGCAGACGTCCTCGATGATCAGCGACGTGCCGGGCGGCCGCAGCCGGCCGACCAGGCCGAACATGCCCTCGCGCACCTGCCACGCGACTTCGATCGCCTCGGCGTCGCGGGCCCAGTTCGCCGGGCGCAGCAGCTCGATCCCCTCGAGGATCGCGCCCGCGCGCGCGACCCGCTCGTCGAGCGCCGCATCGTCGGCGGCGCCGAACTCGACGAGCAGCGCTGCCGACTCCGGTGGCAGCTCGAGCCACGTCTTGTCAGTCCCGTCGATCGAGTGCGCCGCGACCATCAGCGCGGGCGCGCCCATCAGCTCCACCGCTGTCGCGCCCGCCGCGACCAGCGCGTCCACCGGCTCGCTAGCGGTCTCGACGTCGGCGAAGTGCAGCCACGAGATCGACGTGCGCGCCGGCACCGGCACGGTCTCGAAGACGGCCTCGGCGATGAACGCCAGCGTGCCCTCGCTGCCGATGACGAGCCGGCGCAGGATCTCGAGCGGCGTGTCTGCGTCGAGGAACGCACACAGCCGGTAGCCCATCGTGTTCTTGATCTCGAACTTGCGCCGCACGCGCTCGGCCAGCGCGGTGTCGGCGCGCAGCTCGTCGCGGATCGCGAGCAGGCCCGCCGCCAGCTCGGGTTCGTCGCGCGTGAGCTGGACCTCGGCGTCGGGCGCTGCGGTGTCGATGACGGTGCCCGACGGCAGCACCAGCGTCATCGAGCGCACGGTCGAGTAGGCGTCGGCCCAGGTCCCGCAGCGCATGCCGCCGGAGTTGTTGGCGATGACGCCGCCGACGGTCGCGACGTCGGTCGACGCCGGGTCCGGGCCGAGCTTGCGCCCGTGCCGGCGCAGCAGCCGGTTGGCGTGGCCGACGACCGTGCCTGGTTTCACGCGCGCGCGAAGGCCGTCTTCCTCGGCGCGCACGCCGCGGAAGTGCTTGCGCACGTCGACGAGCAGGCCGGCGCCCTGACCCTGGCCGTTGAGCGACGTGCCGCCGCTGCGCAGCGTCACCGGGATCCCGTTGCGGCGGCCGAACGCGAACGCCTTCGCCACGTCGCCGGCGTCGTGGGCCTCGATCACGGCCTGCGGCAGGAGCCGGTACGGGCTCGCGTCGGAGGCGTAGCGGACGAGGTCCGAAATGCGCGCGTGCACGCGGTCGGTCCCGAACTCCGCGATCAGCTGCGAGCGCAGCGGCTCCGGCGTGCCGCCCGCCAGCGCCGCGGGCACGCGGTCGTCGGCGGGCTCCGAGCCCTCCGGCAGGCCGATCCGCCGCACGTCCGGCGCCAGCAGGTCCATCAGCCGAGCGTCATCCCGGGCGCCACCTGCACCTCGACCACCTCGGGGCCGCCGGAGGAGATCGCGTCGCGCAGCGCGCTCGTCAGCTCGTCGCGATTCTCCACGCCTCCGCGACGCCGCTGACGTCGAGCTTCGGCAGGTCCAGGCCCGGCGCTGCTTCCACGTTCTCCAGCATCGAGAACCACTTCAGGATCGCGTACTCCTCGTTGCGCAGCACGAGCACGGTCAGCGGGACGTCGTAGGCGGCGGCGCTCCACAGCGCCTGGATCGCGTACTGTGCGCTGCCCTCGCCGACCACGCACACCGTCGGGCGGTCCGGCTGCGCCATCTGCACGCCGACCGCGGCGCTCAGCCCGAAGCCCAGGCCGCCGCCCGCGCCGAAGTAGTACGAGCCCGGCTTGGACAGGCGCAGCTGGTTGCGCAGCGCGAGCGTCGCGCTCGGCGCCTCGAGCACCACGATCCCGTTCTCCGGGAAGACCTCGCCGAGCGCGCGCATCGCCGTCGAGGCGTTCATCGGGTCAGTCAGCTCGACCTCGAACGGCGGATCGAGCGGCTGTGGCGGCGTGCGCCCGTTCGAGCTCGGCAATGCCTCGATCAGCGCCTCGAGCGTCAGCCGCACGTCGGCCACCAGCGCGTCGCCCATCGGCGCGCGCGCCGCCTCGTCCGGGTCGCTCGTGATCACGACGAGCCGCGCGCCCTCCGGCAGCAGCGGGCCCGGGATGTTCGGGTAGTAGGGGAACACCGACGAGCCGACGACGAGGATCAGGTCGTGGCCGGCGAGGGTCTCCGAGGCAGGCCCGATCGCGGGCGGCAGCACGCCGCGGAAGTGCGGGTGGCCTTCGGGGAACCCGATGCGCCCGCCGCCCGGCGCGGGCGTCGCCCAGACCGGCAGCGCGGCCTGCTCGGCGAGCGCGACGGCCGCGCCCCACGCGCCGCCCGCGTCGACGTCGGGGCCGGCGACCATCACCGGGTTCGCGGCGCCCGCCAGCGCCTGCGCCAGCTCGCCGACCGGCGCCGCGGCGGCGCCCGACACGACCCGGCTGAGTTGGTGCTCCGCCGCCGGCTCGTCCACCTCGGCGGCCCAGTCGTCCATCGGGATCGACACGAACACGGGGCCACGCGGCGGCAGCGTGGCGAGGTGCGTGGCGCGCGCGATCGCATGCGGCACGTCCTCGGCCCGCGGCGGCTCGTAGCTCCACTTGACCAGCGGGTGCGGCATCCGCGTCGCGTCGCGGTTCGTCAGGTTCGCCTGCAGCGTCATCAGCGACCGCGTCTGGTTGCCGGCCGTGATGACGAGCGGCGCCTTGTTCGCCTGCGCGTTGAAGATCGCGCCCATCGCATTGCCGACGCCGGGCGCAGTGTGCAGGTTCACGAACGTCGGGCGCCCGGAGGCCTGCGCGTAGCCGTCGGCCATGCCGACCACCGTTGCCTCCTGCAGCCCGAGCACGTAGGTGAAATCCGAGGGGAACTGCTGCAGCATCGGCAGCTCGGTCGAGCCTGGATTGCCGAAGATCGTGGTCATCCCGCGCGCGCGCAGGAAGTCGAAGGTTGCGGTGCGGACGTTGCGCGGGGTCACGGCGCGGGACTCTAGACCGCGCCCGGTGTCATAGGCTTCAGGGTGGATGAGAGAGTTCGATCCGCCGCCGTTCTCCATCGACGTGGTACAGCAGGGGGACCGCTCGTTCCTGAACCTTTCGGGCGAGCTCGACCTGGCGACCGTCGCGGAGCTCGAGGAAGCCCTGACGACACGCCTGGCGGCGGGGGAGCACGTCGTGGTCGACCTGCGCGGTCTCGCATTCATGGATTCGAGCGGCGTGCGCGCGCTCGTCACGGCCCATCAGTCCGCCAAGGACAACGGCAGGTCGCTCGTGATCGTGCGCGCGCCGCCGGGCAACGAAGTGGATCGCGTGATCGACGT
>VAYD01000132.1:0-1961 GCA_005883905.1 Actinomycetota bacterium | reverse complement strand
GACGAGCCTGAGGACCGCACGCCCGAGGAGCTGCGCGACGAGCAGGCTGAGAAGGCGCGCGACGAGCGCCGTCATGCAGAGGGAGCGACGACCGAGGACGAAGCGGTCACCCACGACCGCCGCTCGGACAAGGCTGCATACCTGGCGGCCAAGCTCGCGGAGCGCGAGCGTAGCGAGCAGAAATCCCGGGAAAGGGAGGACGAATGAACGGGGCCATCACCGACGACACGGGCATGGACCCGGCAACCCTCGAGCGCTTCGCCGACCTGGTCGTCGGCTTCGCCGCCAACGTGCAGCCCGACCAGATCGTCGCGATCGGGGCCGAGCCCGGCAAGGAGCCGCTGGCGCGGGCGCTGGCGGCGAGCGCGTACCGCGCGGGCGCGAAGTTCGTCGACGTGGCGTACTTCGACCTCGCGGTCAAGCGCGCGCGATTGCAGCACGCCGCGGAGGACACGCTCGACTTCGTGCCGAGCTGGTACGGCGAGCGCATGCTCGAGCTCGGCCGCCAGCACTGCGCCCGCATCGGCCTGACCGGCCCGGCGATGCCCGGCGTGCTCGACGACCTCGATCCGGCGCGCACCGGCCGCGACCAGCTGCCGTCGCTGAAGGAGGGCGCGAAGGTCGTCAACGACCGCACGACCAACTGGACCGCCGTGCCGTGCCCCACGCCCGCGTGGGCGAAGCTCGTGCATCCCGACCTGCCCGAGGACGAGGCGTACGCCAAGCTCGTCGAGCAGATCCTGCACGTCTGCCGCCTCGACGAGGACGACCCGATCGCGGCGTGGAAGGAGCGCCTCGACAAGCTCACCGAAGTGCGCGAGACGCTCAACGCGCGCAAGCTCGACGCGGTGCGCTTCGCCGGCCCCGGGACGGATCTGACCGTTGGCCTGCTGCCGAGCTCGAAGTGGCTGTCCGCCGGAGACTTCACCACGATCGACGGCATCGTCCACATGCCGAACCTCCCGTCCGAGGAGGTCTTCAGCTGCCCCGATCCCAAGCGCACCGACGGCGTGGTCCGCTCGACCAAGCCGCTGGTCGTCGGCGGCTCGATCATCCGCGGGCTCGAGGTCGAGTTCCGCGACGGGCGGGCGGTGCGCATCGACGCCGAGGACGGCGCCGAGGTCCTGCGCGGCTACGCGGCGCGCGATGCGGGCGCGTCGCGCCTGGGCGAGGTCGCCCTGGTGGATCGCGACGGCCGCATCGGCCCGCTCGACACCGTGTTCTTCGACACGCTGCTCGACGAGAACGCCGCCAGCCACATCGCGATCGGGCAGGCCTACGCGTTCACCGCCGGCGACGAGGACCGCGAGCGCATCAATAGCTCGGCGATCCACATCGACTTCATGATCGGCGGGCCCGGCGTCGACACGTTTGCGATCGACCGCGACGGCAACGAGTCGCCGCTGCTGGTCGACGGAGTGTGGCGGTTGTAGCTAGCGCACCCGCAGGTGCCCGGTGACGCCGAAGTTGCCGCCCCCGCAGCGCGCCGTGATCGCGTAGCGGCGTGCCGGCTTGCCGGCCGGTATCCGCACGAACGTTGCGTAGGTGTCGTCGGACCGGACGGGCGTGAAGACCGCCGGCAGACCCGCGAAGTCGTGGGTGTGCGGGAACGCGCGCGAGATGAGGGTCACGCTGTCGGGCGTCGGGCACCCGCCCGCGAGCCCTCCGACCCGGACGGTCTGGCCGGCGGCCACCGACGCGGGCGTCACGTGGATCGACGGACCTTCCCTGAAGGTGATGGCGGGCTGGAACGCTCCACCGCCGGCGTTCCAGGTCGCGCGGTAGCGGCCCGGACCCTTGTTCGGGAAGTGCGCCCGCCAATGCTGCGTGGACTGGTACAGGCCGTGGGCGATAGGCCATGTGTGGAAGCGCCGGCAGGCGCGCGTGCCATCGGGCGCCCGCACGCACAGGGTGTAGCGGTGGAAGAGGTTGCCGGTGAGCGTGACCCGCAGCCGGACGTG
>VAYD01000131.1 GCA_005883905.1 Actinomycetota bacterium | reverse complement strand
GCGGCGGTTCGAGCGGCTCGGTGAGGTAGTTGACCTCGCCGGCAAGCAGGCCGCTCTCGCAGCTGTGGCAGGTCCCGTTGCGACAGCCGAAATTGACCGGCACGTCGCACGCCTCGGCGAAGTCGAGCAGGCTGGGGTAGCGGTCGTCCCAGGGCGCCGCGAGGCTGCTGCGGGAGAACGTGACGACCGGCCCCGCGCCAGGCGGGCCGTCGGGCGCGTGGGGCGCGCGGTCGCCGGCCTTGACGATGCCCGAGGCATAGGCGGCGACGGCGCCGAAGACCTCGGTGGAGATCCGTTCGGGCGCGACGCCGCGGGCGGCGAGCGCGGCGCCGATCGCGCGCATGAAGCCGTCCGGCCCGCAGAGGTAGTAGTCGGCGTCCTTCGGCACGTCTGCTCGTTCGAGAGCGGCGAGGTCGAGCCGGCCCGCGAACTCGTGCCCGATCGCGTCCGCGGCGGCCGGCCGGCTGTACGCGACGACGCGATGAGCTCCCGGCAGCGCGGCGAGCAGCTCGTCGACCTCGGCCGCGAAGGCGTGCTCGGCGCGGTTGCGCGCGCCGTGCAGCCACCAGACCGGGCGCTCGGTGTGGTCTCGCACGAGCGCGTGGAGCATCGCGAGGACCGGCGTGGCGCCGACGCCGGCGCTGATCAGTACGACCGGACGGGCTCCCTCGCGCAGGACGAAGCTGCCGCGCGGCGCCGCGACGTCGAGGCTGTCGCCCACCTTGAGGTTGTCGTGCAGGTAGCGGCTGCCCGCGCCCTCGCGCTTGACGCTGATGCGGTAGCCGCGCTCGTCCGGGATCGCCGACAGCGAGTAGCTGCGCACGAGCGGCGGCGCGTCCGCCTGCGGCCGAACCCGGACGGTGAGGTACTGACCGGGCGCAGCGGTCGGCGCCGACGCCAGGTCATCGGTGGGCACGAGCAGGAACGACGCGATGGTCGTGCTCTCCTGGCGGATCTCGGCGACCCGAAGGGGCCGGAAGCCGCTCCACGCCGGCGGCGCCGCCTCATGGCCCGCCTTGGCGAGGAGCTCGCGGAAGCTCCCCCGCCAGCCCTCGCTGAGCGCCGGCACGCGCAGCGCCCGTTCGAGCAGCTCGCGCGACTTGCCGGGCAGGTAGAGGAGCGCGTCGACCTGGGCGATCGTGAGTCGCTCCGGCCCCTCCGCGACTCGGACGATCTCGTCGCCCGCCTGCACCTCGCCCTCCTCGAGCACACGAAAGTAGAAGCCCGGGCGGTGATGGGCGACCAGCAGCGTCGGCATCGCCGGGTCGTCCATCCGGATGCCGACGCGGTAGCACGTGACGCGCGGCTGCGTCACCTCGAACAGCGCGCCGCCGATGCGGTAGAGGTCGCCGACGCAGACCTCGTCGTCCGCGAGCCCCTCGACCGTGAAGTTCTCGCCGAACTGGCCGTGTGTGAAGTCGTCGCGCCCGAGCTCCTGCTCCCAGTAGCGGTAGGAGTCGACCTGGTAGACGAAGACCGCGCGGTGCTCACCGCCGTGGGCGAGCCGGTCGGCCTGGTCGTCACCGTCGATGTTGATCCGGCGCACCATGCGCGGACCGTCGACCGGCTCCTTCCAGATCGCCGTCCGGACGATCTTGCCCTCCCACTGGACCTCGCGCGGGACGCCGACGTTGACCGAGAGCAGGCGCCCGGTCACCACTTCACACGCTTGGCCTCGAGCGTCAGCAGGAAACCGGGGTCATATGCGGCCGCGGCGGCCGCGAGGCGGGCGGCGAGGGATGTGATGTTTCGGCTGGTCATGCGAGATGAGTGGCGCGGCGGCGGCGGGGTCTTACTGCCAGGGTCAGTCCGGCTCGACGCCGCCGAAGCGACGCGCGGCCTCGAGCACGCCGTCGTGGTCCGCGCGACAGCCGGGACAGACGCGCAGGTGGATCGCCGTTCCCGGGAAGCGCTCGCTCGGATCCTCCCCGCGCAGCTCGAGCTCGACGTACTGATCCATGATCGGGACGCCGGCGTCGCAGCCCGCATCGCCTTCCTGCGCACGCAGGAGCTCGTCGAGCTCGCGGACGTCCATCATGCTTGCGCCTCCTCGTCGGTGAGTGGGTAGCCGGCGCCCGCCAGGCAGCCCCGGAGCTTGCGCCTGGCGTCGAAGAGGTTCTTGTAGATCGCGTTGCGGTTCGAGTCGAGCTGCAGCGCGAGCACGTCGATCGGCACATCGTTCAGCGCGATCGCGACGAAGACCTCGCGCTGGCGCGGCGTGAGGTCCTGCTCGATGGCGTTGCGCAGCACGCCGAGGCGCTCCCGGTTCTCCGCCTGCTCGCCCGGCCTGACTCCCGCCGCCATGTCGGGAAGCTCCGCCCACTCCGGATCCGTGCGGCTCGGTGGGAGGCGCTGCCAGGTGTGACGGGCGAGCTTGCTCGACACCTCGAAGATCACGAACTTGTAGGCCCACGTCGTGAAGCGGCTGAGCCCTTGGAAGTCGTCGATCCTCGCCAGGACGTTCAGCATCGCGTCGTGCGCGCACTGCTGCGCGACGTCGTCGAGCTCCGGACCCGCCAGCGAGGGCAGCAGCGCGCGCCGGCGATGGAGCTCGTGCAGCGCGGCGCGCCGAAGAACATCGTGCAGCCTCGCGGCCGCCTGCTCGTAGCGCGGGTGGCTGCTGTGCAACTGCTCGACCCATCGCCGCGACACCGGGTCGGCCGCAGCGGATCGCTGGTCGACGCCCACATGCCGATCGTAGACCCGCTTGCGGTAAGACGGCGCTGCGACGCGCCACGAATCGGACATGGGACTCTCATGGCAGCAAGGGCCGATCGGCCGCAACTCCAACGGGCAGTTCCTGGTGCCCGACATGCCGGAGCGCGTGCTCTACGCCGAGCCGCTGCGGCGTCGGATGCGCGCCGAGCTCGGCGGGCGGACGGTGGTGCAAAGCGACGACGCCGTCATCCTGTTCGAGCCGGGGCGCTACCCCGTCGCGTACTTCCCGACCGAGGACTTCGCCGAGGGCGCGCTGCGGCCGACCAACCACCGCACCACACACGCCGAGCTCGGCCAGACCGCTTGGTTCGAGGTCGCCGGAGGCACGCGCACGGCAGCGCGCGGCGCCTGGCAACACGTCGCGCTCCCCGAGCACGCGGCCATCCTCAGGGGCAAGGTCGCGCTGGCCTGGCGGGCGATGGACGCGGTCTACGAGGAGGACGACCGCATCCTCGGGCACGCCGCCGACCCGTATCACCGGATCGACATCCGGCACAGCTCCCGCCACCTCGTGGTCCGCGCCGGCGAGCGCGTCGTCGCCGAGACCACGAGGCCGCTCGTACTGTACGAGTCGGGCTTCGCGCCGCGCTGGTACGTGCCGCGAGACGATGTCGTCGCCGACGAGCTCGCGCCGACGGAGCTCCAGACGTTCTGCCCGTACAAGGGCATCGCCTCGTACTACGCCATCGACGGCGTGGAGAACGCCGCGTGGTCCTACCGCGCGCCGTTCGACGAGATGGCAGCGATCGGTGACCTCGTCTCGTTCGAGCCCGACCGCGTCGAGGTGACGCTGGACGGCAAGCGCCTCGAGCTCGAGCCGGGCCAGAACGTCGTCGCGCACGGCGCCGACCGCAACCTGACGATCGGCGAGGCCGGCGCGCTGACCGGCGTGCTGGAAGGGGCCTCCTGACGACCGGGTGCCGATCGATCGAATCCGTGCTCGCCCTCGACGAGCGCGACGCCGGCTGCGGGGCCACGTGCGCCGCGCTCGAGCGCTACGTCGAGGCAGAGCTGCGAGGAGAACGAAGCGGCGCCTGGTTCGAGGGGGTCGCGGTGCACCTGAGCCGGTGCACAGCCTGCCGCACCGACCACGACGGCCTGGTGGCCGTGACCAAAGGGATGGAGGGACGACCCACGTGAACTACAAGATCGAAGTCATCATCCTGCCGGTCAGCGATGTCGACCGTTCGCTGGCGTTCTACACCGAGCAGGCCGGATTCGCGCTCGACGTCGACTACCGGCCGAGCGACGACTTCCGCGTCGTCCAGCTCACGCCACCGGCGTCGAGCTGCTCGGTGCAGATCGGCGTCGGGCTGACCGACGCCGACCCCGGTTCGATGCGCGGGCTCTACGTCGTCGTCGGCGACCTCGAAGCCGCTCGCGGCGAGTTGGCGGGCCGCGGCGTCGCGGTCGGCGCGATCCGGCACAAGACCCCGCCCGACGCCTGGGACGGCGGATCGGAAGCCGGGCTGGACCCCGCGCGCGCCGACTACGCCAGCTTCGCCGACTTCACCGACCCCGACGGCAATCGCTGGACGCTGCAGGAGCGCCGCGAGCCGTGATCTACACCAGCGTCTTCAGCTTGCGGATCTGGAACCCCCGCATGATGTCCCCGACGCCGTGGAACAGCGCCCAGATCCCGGCGAACACGAGCAGCGTGTACTGCTTGTGGATGAAGAACTGGCCGCTCGTCCAGAACGCCAGGATGATCAGCGAGATGCCGGCGATCAGGCCGAACCACCAGAGGTCGTTCGTGTCACGTTCGGCGAAGGCCTGAACCAGCCAGAACACGCCGACGCACAGGAACAGGAACCCGAGGATGTCGGCGACGCCCGCGAACGTGTTCTCGGGATGGATCAGCGAGATCACGCCCGCGATCAGGAAGAGGACGCCGAAGATCCAGAGGATCCACTTCGCCGCACCGCCCGCGAGCGAGCCGAAGAGCAGGTTCTGCACTCCGGCCGAGAGGAACATGATCCCGATCAAGACGCCGACGGTGGTGATCGACGCTTGGTCGAACTGCAGCACGACGAGGGCGACCACGATCCACGCCACCCCCGTCAGGACCCACAGCCACCAGAGGTTGACCATCTGGCGGAACGGGTCGGACGCGACTGAGGCTTCCATGGATCGGGGTTCGCCCCCGCAATGGGCCGATCCTGCTTGTCTAGGGGCAGGTGGAGGTCCGCTTGACCGTCTGCGACGTGACCGCAATGCCGGGCATCGACGGCGACGACAGCGAGGCCGCCGAGGTTCCGCTCGCCACGGCCGAGTACTCGTTGCCGGCCACGCACGGGAACTCGAAGTACGACGCCGGCATCGAGTCGATCGTGCCGTCGCCCTGCACGATCGGCCACTCCTCGTGAACCGCCGTCCCGTTCTGGGCGAGCGACAGCGTCACGACGCTGCCGACCTGCAGGCCCGAGCCGCTCTTGGTGACACAGAGGCCGTCATAAGGCTGGGCCATGCATGCCTCGACGTCGATCGCGGCGGCGGCATAGACCGGACCACCGTGCGCCGCGTAGCCGACGCACGCATCTTCGTTCGCGAACTTCTTCCCCGACGTGTCCATCAGCGTGGACCAGCCGCCCTTTTGACAGAGCTTCGCGTT
>VAYD01000536.1:468-1479 GCA_005883905.1 Actinomycetota bacterium | reverse complement strand
CCTCGATCGGCGTGCGCTGATCGTCGGGATCCAGCCCGATCTGGCGGAAGAACACGCGGTAGGCGTGCGGCACCGGGCGGCGGCGCAGCTCCACGGCCTCGCCGCCACGGAAGCGAGAGGCGAGCATCCCGAGCCGGTCGCGCAGCTCCGGCGGCGAGCGGCGCGCCGGCGGCGTGCCCGCGACCAGCGTCCATAGGGTCAGCTCGGGCAGCTCGCCGGCCAGCTCGGCGTCGACCCATCCGCGCTCGGGGTTCACGGGCCCAGCGCCCGCACGCGGCGCGTCAGCTCCGCCGGCTGCACGAGCCCGACGGCGGTGTCCGCGACGCGGCCGCTGCGGCGGATGAACGTGAGCTGCGGGCAGACCGCGATGCCGTAGAGGTTCGCCAGCGCGCCATCGTGGTCGTAGGCGACGGGGAAGCTCCAGCCGTGGTTGCGCGTCAGCCGCTTGAGATCGCCGCGGTTGCCGCGGATCGCGACCGCCGCGAACGCGACGCCCGGCAGGCGTGCGCGCACGCGCTGGACGATGTCGAGCTGGCGGATGCACTGGCTCCCGCGCGTCGCGGTGAAGATCAGGACGGCGGGGCGGTCGGCGTACAGACGGCACAGGTTGAGCACGCCGGGGCTCGTGATGCTGCACGCCGGCACCTTGCCTGCTCCCTTCTGGTCGGCCGTGCGCGCCACGTTGACGTCGGCGTCGTCGGGGAACGAGCTGAACACGAGCGGCGCCGCGAACGGCGGCGCGACCGACCCTTTCGTCAGCCCGGTCGCGCTGGTGCCCTGGTTGCTCAGCGTGTTGAGCCCGATGTAGGCCAGCAGCAGCACGGCGACGACGCCGAGGAACCACCCGTAGCGACTGGCGCCCGCCGGCCGGGGTACCGGGACCTTCGAGACCGGATGCTCCGGCGAGCCCGCCGGCTGATCGAGATCCGGGTCGCGCCGCTTCGCCCATCGCGCCTCGCGCTCCTCGTCGGACTCGTGCTCGAAGTCGAGCGGCCCGCGCTCGGACATCAG
>VAYD01000536.1:0-386 GCA_005883905.1 Actinomycetota bacterium | reverse complement strand
GACCACGAGCACGCCGACGAGCGCCACCGTCAGGTCGACCACCGTCACCTCGCCGAACTGCCTCAGCATGCGCACGTCGCTGACGATCAGCACCGCGAAGCCGGCGATCGCGGTCGCGCCCGATGCCACCACCGCCGCGCCCGTGGACCGGTACGTGCGCTGCAGCGCCTCGGTCGGTTCGTGGCCGGCCATCCGCTCCTGCCGGTAGCGCTCGCTGAGCAGCACGCTGAACTCGGTCGTGATCGCGATCACCAGCGCCCCGAGCGTGACCGACATGGGGTTCAACGGGATCCGCAGCGCGAACAGCACCAGCGCCGACCAGCCGGTCGCGAGTGCGATCGGGATCAGCGGCACGAGCGCGCGCGTGCGCGAGCGCAGCGTCACGA
>VAYD01000130.1:8207-8485 GCA_005883905.1 Actinomycetota bacterium | reverse complement strand
CCGTCAACCTGCTGACCAACCTGTTCAACCGCACGTTCGCGGTCGACGTCGACTTCCCCGTGGTCGAAGCCGGACAGCATGCGACCGCCGGCTGACGCCACGGCGATCCTGCCGCCCTTCGACGAGGCCCGAGCCCTCGCGAAGGTCAAGCTCGCCGAGCACGCCTGGAACACCCGCGATCCCGACCGGGTGGTCCAGGCGTACTCGGAGGACACGCAGTGGCGCAACCGCGGCGAGTTCCTCGTGGGACGCGACGCAGTCCATGCGTTCCTGGTGCG
>VAYD01000130.1:2445-8167 GCA_005883905.1 Actinomycetota bacterium | reverse complement strand
CGCATCTCGGTCCGATTCGAGTACGCGTGCCGGACCGAGGACGGTGCGTGGTGGCGCAGCCACGGCAACGAGCACTGGGAGTTCGATGACGTGACCGGCCTCATGCGCCGGCGCGACGCGAGCATCAACGACATCCGGATCTCCGCCGCCGAGCGGCGGATCGCGGCGGGCTGAGCCGCATGCAGATCTCCGAGTTGTGGCGCTACCCGGTCAAGTCCATGGCCGGGCAGCGCCTCGAGCGTGCGCAGCTCGGCCGCGACGGCATCCCGGGCGATCGGGTGCTGTACGTCGTCGCCGAGCGCGGTCAGATCCTCTCGGCGCGCACGAAGCCCCGGCTGCTCGGCCACCGCGCCACCGTCGGGCCCGACGGCGACGTGTTGGTCGACGGTCTGCCGTGGCGCAGCTCTGAGGTTGCGGCTGCGGTCGAGTTCGCGGCCGGGGCCGGGGCGCGCCTCGTCGAGGCAACCGGTAACGAGCGCTTCGACATCCTGCCGCTGCTCGTCGCGACAGACGGCGCGATTGAGGCCTTCGGCCACGATCTGCGGCGGCTGCGGCCGAACATCGTGATCGCCGGCGTTGAGGGCCTCGCGGAACGTCGCTGGCAATGGCGCCAGCTGGCGGCCGGAGAGGCGGTGATCGCCCTGGCCGACCTCCGCGAGCGATGCATCATGACCACCTGGGACCCCGACACCCAGGAACAAGACGTCGACGTGTTCCGCCACATTCGCTCGTGCCTCAGTGGCACGCTCGCCCTGAACGCCTGGGCCGCGCACGCAGGTCGCGTCGCCGTTGGCGACGAGATCCGGATCGTCGATCGGCCGATCGAGCTGGCGCTGCCCGAGCCGGGACGATTCGCGTGAGCTCAGACGGCCCGCCGGCAACGGCCCGGCGGCCGGCCTGGCGCAGTGGCGCCCGCGAGCTATCCGAGGATTGCGTCGAAGCTGCCGGAGATGCGCAGCCGCGAGGCCTGCTCGGGATAGTCGCAGCGAGCTGATCAACACGAAGGGGCGATACGCCGTCCTCAAGCGGCGATCCGCCCATGTGTCGCGGCGACCGGTCCGGGGCGCCGGGGTGCACAGCTCCGGTCCCGACGTGGGGTCATTCGTGGGGCCGAACGTGGCCGAACCACGCCGTACCGAGCTTGTCCGAGTTGGCGTCCGGTGCGGCTGATTCGCGCGGTTTGCAGGTAGTACGTTGCCGGCTACCCTCGCGGCGCGTTGCTTCACACGCGAGAGGTCGCAGGTTCGAAACCCGCCGCGCCCATCATCTGAAAGCCCCGCATCTGCGGGGCTTTCGTCGTTGTTGGGCTCGTTTGTCTGTGGCGCGTTGCCGCTCTTGACGGGATCGCCAGTGCCCAATAGTGCCCAATCAGTGCCGTTTACGAGGGCCCTGAGGCGCTCCTTGGCGCCCTCGTCGCGGCGCATCGCGTGGGCGTAGACGCGCAGCGTGAAGGCCGCGTCCGTGTGCCCAAGCTGCTGCATGACGGTCGGTGGATCGACCCCGCGAACGAAGAGGATCGACGTGAACGTGTGGCGCAGCTTGTGCGCGGTGACGCCCTCGGGCAGTGGCTGCTGCCGGCCGCGAGCATGCTGAGCGACGGCCGGGTCGCGATCACGACGCCCGAGCGGATCCTGCGCATCCGCCAGAGCAGCAACGCGTCCGTCCACAGCGTCGTGGACTTCGCCAGGACATCGTCCGGATGCAGCAGCCGTCCTTTGAACCGTTGCAGCACGAATCGCGCCGCGCGGCGGTGCAGCTGCCTCATGGGGTTCTGGTTGTCGTCGAGCGTCGTGATGCGCACGCCGGGCGGGAAGCGGTGGACCGGGAGGCGCCGCCGGCGAACGAGGTTGACGACCTCGACGTCGCGCTCTGCGTCGTCCAGGGCCGCGGCCAGCCCGAACGTCGCGCGCGGCACGCCCGAGCCGCCGTACGCACCGATCATGAGGATCGTCACGCTCAGTGTCCCTGCAGACGGCCGGGCCCGCGACCGGAGCAGCGGGCGCGCGACGTGCAGCGCTACCCGGTGCGCCAGCCGGGCCCGACGCGTGGCGGGCGTGAGGTGAGCCTCGCCGTTGTGCACGGCGGCGACGATGTTGTGGCGCCGACGCGTCGACGTCCAACACGTGTTCAGGTTGCGGCAAGGTTGTG
Organism: Actinomycetota bacterium; assembly: GCA_005883905.1. Classification (GTDB taxonomy): domain Bacteria; phylum Actinomycetota; class Thermoleophilia; order Solirubrobacterales; family Solirubrobacteraceae; genus AC-49. Next base: position 6,019 of record VAYD01000130.1, on the reverse strand, counting down.
TTCGTCTCCGCCACGAGCGAGGGTCAACGTGAACGTCGGCGCGCGGCCCGGCGCGCGCAGCGCAAGCCCGCCGCCCTCGGCGTGGGCGAGCGAGCTCGCCAGCGACAGGCCGATCCCGTGACCGTCGGCTGACGGACTGCGGCGCCTGAACACCTCTGCCGCGTCAGCGACCCCCGGGCCCTCGTCGTGGACGTCGACCGCGAGGAAGTCGCCGGACTCGCGGACGGTCACGACCACCTCGCCGCCGCCGTGCTCGCATGCGTTGGAGAGCAGCACGTCGAGGATCTGCCGGACCGAACCGGATGAGGCCCGCGCCGTCGGGTCCGCTGCCCGCACGAGCACGCGCAGCGGCCTCGAGCGCTCAGCCAGCGGGCCGCGCCACGCGGCCGCGGCATCGGCGGCGGCGTTCGCCAGGTCCGTGGTTCCCGTGCCGCGCGGCGCGTCGCGCGCGAGCGCGAGGAGCGCATCGATCGTCTCCTGCAGCCGGTCGACCTCGTGCAGCGCTGCGTCGAGCTCGGGTCCGCGCTCCCCGCGCAGCTCAAGCGCTTCAAGCTCGATACGCAATGCCGCGAGCGGGGTGCGGAGCTGGTGTGACGCGTCGGCGCTGAAGGACCGCTCCCGCGTCACCAGGTCGTCGAGGCGCTCGGCGGTGGCGTCCAGCGCCTCCCCGACGGCGTCGAGCTCCGGCACACCCGAGCGTGGCGCGCGCGCGGAGAAGTCACCGTCGCCGAGCCGCTTTGCGGCTCCGGCGAGCCGCGTGAGCGGCACCGTGAGGCGGCCTGCGAGCCAGAGCGCCGCCAGCGCTGCGATGACGAGGACGCCGGCCGCGAGGAGCAGGAGCTGCAGCCAGGTGTCGTGCGTACGGTCCGTGAGCGCCGACGAGGAGCGCGATGCGAGCAGCACCCCCGCGACGTGCTCGCCCCCGAGCAGTGGCGCGACCGCGAGCAGCCTGCCGTCGCGCTGGATCGCGGCCGCCTTGCCGCTGCGCAGCGCGTCGCGCACGAGCGCGTCGGCACGAGCCGGCCCCCGCCCGCCTACCCGCCGGCCGCCCGTGTCGTAGACCGCGTATGCGATCGGACCGCCGGGCAGCTCGACCGGGTCGCGCCCGACCGTGCGCGCATCCACCAAGCGCGTGGTCGCGACCGCGTCGCGCTGCAGCCGCAGGAGCTCCTCGTCGCGGTAGGCGCGCTGCACCAGAAGGCCCAGCGGCACGGCGAAGAGGACCACGCTCATCGTCGCGACCAGCACGATCGCCAGGACGAGGCGCCGCTTCACGTCAGCTCGAAGCGGTAGCCGACGCCACGCAGCGTCGTGATCGTCTCCGGCCCGACCTGCTGGCGAAGCGTCGCGACGTGGGTGTCGAGCGTCTTGGTCGAGCCCATCCAGGCCGTGTCCCAGACCTCCTCCATGATCCGCTGGCGCGTGACGACGCGCCCCGCGGATCCGATCAGCAGCGCCAGCAGATCGAACTCCTTGGGCCGCAGCGCCAGCTCACGCTCCCCGCGCCACGCGCGCCGCGACCCGACGTCGACGCGGATCTCGCCGACCTCGAACGGCGCGGAGTCGTCGCCGGCCCGCCTCAGGTGCGCCCGCACGCGCGCGAGCAGCTCGCCGAGCCTGAACGGCTTCACGAGGTAGTCGTCGGCGCCCGCATCCAGTCCCGCGACGACGTCGAGTTCCTGGTCGCGCGCGGTGAGGATCAGGATCGCCAGGTCAGGGCGCGCGTGGCGCAGGCGGCGGCAGACCTCCAGCCCGTCGACATCCGGCAGCCCTAGATCGAGGATCACGAGGCCGACGTCGTCGCGCGCGGCTTCCAGTGCGTTACGCCCGAGTGCCAGCCGGTCGACCTGATGACCTTGCCCCTGGAGGACGCGCACGAGTCCCGCCGCAATGGCGTCGTCGTCCTCGATCAGCAGGACGCCCGGAGCGCTCATGCCCGCACCGTAGCCAGCGCGACGCGCAAGCCGGGCAGTTTGACCTTCCGTTGACCTCGCGTGAGCAGGGCCATGACGTGGCGGTCGTACGGTCGCGGCCATGTTCCCCCGAAGCGCCGCAGCCCTGCTTGCCCTGGCCGCCCTCGGGATCGCCGCCTGCGGATCGGGCGGATCCTCGTCGAGCGCCCCGAACCCCAACGCCCAGGAGAAGAGCCCTCCCGGGGACATCCCCGACAACCAGGCCTACGTGCCCTACCGGCTCTCCGGCGGCCACCTGACGCTCAAGGTTCCCGAGGGGTGGGCGCGGTCGACGACCGGCACCGACGCCGTGCGGTTCACCGACAAGCTCAACTCGATCGCGATCCAGTCGCTCCCGGCGACAGGGCCGATGACGCTCGCCGCCGCCAGGCAGGCCGCCGCCGGGCTCACGTCCGCGAAGGTCAGCACCATCCAGCGGCCGGCAGGCAAGGCGGCGCTCGTCACGTACCTGCAGCCCTCCAAGCCCGACCCGGTCACCGGCAGGTCGACGACGGATGCCGTCCAGCGCTACGTGTTCTTCCACAACGGCCGGCGGGCGGTCCTCACGCTGTCGGGCCCCAAGACCGCGGACAACGTCGACCCGTGGAAGCTCGTATCCGGCTCGGTCCGGTGGACGCCGTGACGCCCGCCGTCGAGGCCCGCGACCTCTATCGCTTCTACCACGCCGGCGACGACGAGACGCTTGCGCTGCGCGGCGTCAGCCTGACGGTCGCGCCGGGCGAGATCGTCGCGGTCATGGGGCCGTCCGGGTCCGGGAAATCGACGCTCATGGCGTGCCTAGCGGGCCTCGACGAACCCGACGGCGGGGTCGTTCACATCGCGGGCGAGCGGATCTCGCGCCGGCCCGAGGCCACACGCGCGAGCATGCGCGCGCGGAGCATCGGCGTGCTCTACCAGTCGTTCAACCTGGTCGGCCACCTCAGCGTCGACGCGAACGTCGCGCTCGCGCGCCGCCTGGCCGGCAGCGCCCCCGACCCGGCGCGCCGGTCCGCGCTGCTCGAGCGGATGGGCATCGGGCGCCGTGCCGCAGCGCGGCCGGCCGAGCTCTCGGGCGGCGAGCTCGCCCGCGCCGGGCTGGGCTGCTCGCCGACGAGCCCACAGGCGAACTCGACGAGGCGACGGCGAGCGAGATCCTTGGCCTGCTGTGCGAGCGTGCCGAGGCCGGCGGCGCTGTTGTTGTCGCGACCCACGACGAGGCGGTGGCGTCGGCGGCCGCTCGCGAGCTGCGCCTGCGCGACGGGAGCGCGGCGTGACCCTCGCCGTCGCGGTCTGCGATGCGGCCGGACGCACGTTCGGGACGGGCGCGACCGCGACGGTCGCGCTGCAGCCCGCGACATGCGCGGTTCCCGCTGGCGCGCGCATCGCGATCGCCGGCCGTTCCGGATCCGGCAAGTCGACGCTGCTGCACCTCCTCGCCGGCCTCGACGACCCGACGGTCGGCACCGTGTCCTGGCCGGGCATCGGCGCGCGCCACGAGCTGCGCCCCGGCCCGGTCGCCGTCGTGTTCCAAGGACCGAGCCTGCTCGCGCCACTGACCGTCATCGAGAACGTCGAGCTGCCACTGCTGCTCGCAGAGTCCACCCAGCCTGTGGCCCGTGCGC
>VAYD01000130.1:0-2430 GCA_005883905.1 Actinomycetota bacterium | reverse complement strand
CCGGACGAGATCTCCGGCGGCCAGGCCCAGCGCGCCGCGATCGCCCGGGCGCTTGTCGGCGACCCGGTGCTGATCCTCGCCGACGAGCCGACCGGCCAGCTCGACCACGCAACCGCCGCGCACGTCGTCGACACGCTGCTCGCAGCCGCCGATCACGTCGGCGCCGCGCTGGTCGTGTCGACGCACGACACCGCGGTCGCCGACCGGTTCGCCGAGCGCTGGGAAATGCACAGCGGCCTGCTCACGACCCCCGCGCTGGAGCCCGCATGATCGTCTTCGGCTGGATCTCCGGCTTGCTGGCCCATCGGCGAGGGCGCCTGCTGGCCACAGCCGCCGGCGTCGCCGTCGGTGTGGCGCTGCTCGCCTCGATCGGCGCGTTCCTCTCCTCGACCAACGCGAAGATGACCACGCGCGCGATCGCGCGCGTCCCGGTCGACTGGCAGGTCCAGGGCAATCCGGGCACACAGGGCGGCGCGCTGCTGCGGCAGGTCCGCGCGACGAAGAGCGTCCGGGCGGCGCTGCCGGTGGGGTTCGCCCCGACGACCGGCCTGTCGGCACGGACCGCGGGCACGTCCCAGCAGACCGGTCCGGGCACGGTGCTCGGCATCCCTCCCGGCTACGCCGCGACGTTCCCAGGTGAGCTGCGCACGCTCGCCGGTCGCGGCGACGGCGTTCTGCTCGCGCAGCAGACCGCGGCGAACTTGCACGCCCGCCCCGGCGACACGATCGCGATCGGACGGCCGGGGCGCAACCCCGTGTCGGCGACAGTCGACGGCGTCGTCGAGCTCCCGGCCGCCGACTCGCTGTTCCAGCAGGTCGGGGCGCCGCCGGGCGCGCAGCGGCAGGCGCCGCCCGACAACGTTGTGCTACTGCCGCAGGCGACGTTCCAGCGACTTGAGGCCGGCCTGCAGGGCGCGCGGACCCAGATCCACGCTCGCATCGACCACCACCTGCCGAGCGGCCCCGGCCTCGCATTCGACAAGGTCACGTCCGCGGCGAACAACCTAGAGGCCAAGCTGGCGGGCGGCGGCTTGGTCGGCAACAACATCGGCTCCGCGCTCGACACGGCGCGTGAGGACGCGCTCTATGCGCAGCTCCTCTTTCTCTTCCTCGGCGTTCCCGGAGCGCTGCTCGCCGGGCTCATCACTGGGTCCGTGGCGTCGCTCGGCGCCGACCGCCGGCGGCGCGAGGGCGCGCTGCTGCGCACGCGCGGCGCGTCGTCGCAGCGGCTCGTCCGCATCGCACTCGCCGAAGCGACGCTCGCCGGCGGCGTGGGCGTCGCGGTCGGCTTGGGCGCGGCGCTGGTGCTCGGCAGTGCGAGCTTCGGCGCGGCGAGCTTCGGCGCAAGCACCGGCAGTGCCATCGCCTGGTCGGCGGGCTCCGCTATCGCAGGCCTGCTGATCGCGGGCCTGGCGATCGTGCTTCCCGCGTGGCGCGACGCCCGCTCGTCGACCGTGGCGACGCAGCGCCAGGCGGTCGGCCGTCGCGATGGTCGTCCGCTCTGGGCGCGCGCCTACCTGGACCTGCTGGCGATCGCGGGCGCGGGGTTCGTCTACTGGCAGGCGTCGCGCAACGGCTACCAGCTCGTGCTCGTCCCCGAGGGCGTGCCGAAGGTCTCCGTCAACTGGTACGCGCTGCTCGCGCCTGTCCTCGCGTGGATCGGCGGCGGTCTGCTCGTGCTGCGCCTCAGCGAGCTGCTGCTGCGCCGTGGCCGTGGCGCGCTGAGCGGCGCGTTGCGCCCGCTGGCGGGAACGCTGGCGCCAACGGTGTCCTCCGCGATGGGGCGCGAGCGCAAAGTGCTCGCCCGCGCGGTGGCGCTCGTCGCGCTCACGATCGCATTCGCCGCATCGACGGCCGTTTTCAACCAGACCTACAAGGCCCAGGCCGAGGTCGACGCGCGCCTGACGAACGGCGCCGACGTCACGGTGACCGAGTCGCCTGGCGCGACCGTCGGTCCGCGGGCCGCCGCCCGCCTGGCCGGGATCCCCGGTGTGCGCTCGGTCGAGCCGCTGCAGCACCGGTTCGCCTACGTCGGGTCCGACCTGCAGGACCTTTACGGCGTGCGGCCCGCGACGATCGGAGCAGCCGGCAAGCTGCAGAACAGCTGGTTCGCCGGCGGCAGCGCGAAGGGGCTGATGGCGCGCCTAGCCAAGCAGCCCGACGGCGTGCTCGTGAGCGAGGAGACCGTGCGCGACTTCCAGCTGCACCCCGGCGACCTGCTCAACCTCCGGCTGCAGAACGGCCGCACCAAGCAGTTCACGACGATCCCGTTCCACTACATCGGCGTCGCCAAGGAGTTCCCGACGGCACCGCGCGACAGCTTCTTCGTCGCGAACGCGAGCTACATCACGGCCAGGACCGGCACGCCCGCGATCGGGACCTTCCTGCTAAAGACCGACGGGACGAGCCCGTCGACCGTCGCGCACCGCG
>VAYD01000129.1 GCA_005883905.1 Actinomycetota bacterium | reverse complement strand
GGCTGCGGAGTCGCAGGTGCTGCTCAAGAACCGCCGCGCCACGCTTCCGTTCCGCCCCAATGCGAACGCCTACGTCGCCGGCAGCAACGCTGACAACATCGGCAACCAGGCCGGCGGCTGGACGCTGACGTGGCAGGGCGGCTCGACGAACGTCATCCCGGGCACGACGATCCTCGACGGCATCCGCGAGGACACGAGCGGGCAGGTGACCTACAGCCAGGACGCGTCGGCGCCG
>VAYD01000128.1 GCA_005883905.1 Actinomycetota bacterium | reverse complement strand
GGCAGGCCGCTGATCCTCGACCCGGCCCAGCGCGACGCAGCCGATGCGCTCGTTGCCTCCTGGTTGCCGGGCAGCGAAGGCGCCGGCGTGGCCGACGACCTGTTCGGGCTGCGGCCGTTCACCGGCAAGCTGCCGGTGACCTGGCCGCGCTCGCTCGCGCAGGAGCCGATCAACAAGGGCGACGCGAACTACGACCCGCTGTATCCGTTCGGCTACGGCCTGACCACGAAGTAGCGACTCGATAGGGTCGCCGGCTGGCATGCCGGCGACCCACGCACTGCAGATCACCGACCTGGTCAAGCGCTACCCCACGGGCGTGGAGGCGCTGAAGGGCGTCTCGCTCGAGATCGGCGAGGGCG
>VAYD01000127.1:2578-6953 GCA_005883905.1 Actinomycetota bacterium | reverse complement strand
CGGCTACTTCGGCATGCCCAAGCGCGACCGGCGCGAGCGCTCGAAGGAGCTGCTCGCCGAGTTCTCGCTGACCGAGAAGCGCCACGACCGCACGCGCACGCTGTCGGGCGGGATGAAGCGCCGGCTGATCCTCGCCCGCGCGCTGATGCACCGCCCGCGGCTGCTGATCCTCGACGAGCCGACGGCCGGCGTGGACGTCGAGCTGCGGCTCGAGCTGTGGCACTACGTCCAGCGGATCAACCAGGAGGGCACGACGATCCTGCTGACGACGCACTACCTCGAAGAGGCCGAGCAGCTCTGCAGCCGGATCGCGTTCATCAACCACGGTGAGATCGTCGCGAGCGGATCGAGCCGCGACCTCGCGGAGACCTACGGGGTGCGGTCGCTCGAGGACGCCTACCTCGCGTTGGTCGGGCGAGCGGAGTTGTCGCGCGCGCACGCGGTGGTGGAGGCGCCTTGAGCGCAGCGCAGATCCGGTTCCTCTCGCTGCTGCGGCGCGAGGTCAACCGCTTCATGAAGATCAAGCGCCAGACCGTCGGCGCTCCGCTGCTCGAGACGTTTCTCTACATCTCGGTCTTCGGCGCGGCGCTCGGCTCGCGGATCCACCACCTGCACGGCTTCCGCTACATCGTCTTCGTCGTCCCGGGGCTGATCATGATGGCCTGGGCGATGAACGCCTTCACGAACAACTCGTCGTCGATCCTGCAGCAGAAGTTCCAGCGCGCGATCGACGACCAGCTGTCGTCGCCGGCGTCGCCGCGCGAGCTGCTGCTGGCGTTCACGTTCGGCGGGTTCCTGCGCGGGATGATGGTCGCGACGCTGACCTACATCGCCGCCGACATCCTGGTCGGGATCCCGATCCGCCACCCGCTGATCCTGATCCCCGGCGTCTTCCTGGTGGGCGTCTTCTTCGCGTCGCTCGGGGTGCTGATCGGTGTGCGGGCGGAGCAGTTCGACGACGTGTCCGTCTACCAGCAGTTCGTGCTCCAGCCGCTGATCTTCCTGGGCGGCGTCTTCTACTCGGCGACGCTGCTGCCCGAGCCGTTCCGCACGCTCACGCACCTCGACCCGGTCTACTACATGATCGGCCTGGTGCGCTACGGGTTCCTTGGCTACTCGGACGTGAGCATCGCGCTGTCGTTCGGCTTCCTGGCGGTGGCGACGACCGTCCTGGTCGGCATCAACCTGCGCCTGTTCGACCGCGGCTACCGGCTGCGCGCATAGTGGCCACGGCGCTCTTCGTCCTGACCGTCCCGGTGGTGGAGCTGGTGGTCGGGCCGTGGGTGTTGACCGGGTTCGACGTCGGCGACGCGCTGCCAGCCGCGCTGCAGCCGGTCGGCGCCGTGCTGCTGGTGGCGGCACTGCTCGTGCTCGCGGACGCGTACGTGCGCTTCGCGCGCGAGGGCCGGGGCACGCCGTCGCCGCTGGCGCCGCCGCGGCGACTGGTGACCGGCGGCGTGTACCGATGGAAGCGCCACCCGATGTACATCGCCACGACGGCGGCGCTCGTCGGCGAGGCGTTCCTGCTGCGCCGGCCGGTGCTGCTGGTCGCCGCGCTGGCCTACGGCACCGCGCTGGCGGCGCTCGCACACTGGTGGGAGGAACCGCTGCTCAGAAAGCGCTTCCGGGAGTACGATCAGCGCTGAGAAGGAGCGATCTCCATGATCCTCATCGCCTACGACGGCTCGAAGCACGGTCAGCGGGCCATTGCGGTCGCGGCAGAGCGCCTCGCCGGCCCGGCGCTCGTCGTGCACGTCCTCTCAGCCGCCCCGCGGGCGCCGCTCGCGACCGACGCGATGACCGGCGCGATGCTCGACGAAGACGCGTACGCCGCGCGCGAGCGGGAGCTGCGCAGGCGGGCCGAGAACATCGCCGAGGAGGGCGCGCGGCTGGCACGCGCGGCGGGACTCGACGCCGAGGCGCTGGTCGTCGAAGAGTCCGGGCACCGCATATGGCGGGCGATCGTCGACGTCGCCGAGGAGCGCGACGCGACGATGATCGTCCTCGGTCACCGTGGCGGCAGCGCGCTGCGGACGTCGCTGCCGGGCAGCGTGTCGCGCGCGGTCGTCGCACACTGCGATCGCCCGATCGTGGTCGTGCCGTGCGAGCGAGAGCCGCCGCACTACACGTCGGACGCAGCGCGCAAGGCGTTCGCCGACGTGGCGGAGCATTCGGCGCGCGACCACCACGACGAGCTGGAGCGCATGGCGCACCAGGAGGCAGCGCGGCGGGCCGGGCTCAACCCGCGGCGCGGGATTCGACTGTGAAGATGAAGTAGCTGCTGGTCACGCGCAGCGGACGGTCGTCCCCGAGCGCAGCCAGCGCCTGCGCGCGGACGTCGGGGTAGTTGCCGTTCCGGGTCAGGACGTCCCTGAAGGCCATGCCGGCCGGGTGGCGGGTCTCGAAGCGCTGCAGGTACTGCTCGGCGGACGGAGCCTCGAAGGTGATCCGCGCGCGCTCCACGCCGATGTCGCCGAACAGCTCTTTCACGTTGTCGGGATTGCCCCAGTCGAAGCGCCGGTGCGGCGTCTGCGCCGCCTCGCTCGTGGCCCTGCCGAGGATCCCGAGCGCGTCGTTCATCAGGCCGACGGGCTCCCACGCGGTGAAGAGCGCCTTGCCGCGTGTGACGCGGAGGATCTCCTTGGCGGCCTTCTCGGGCTCCTCGCTGAAGATGACGGCGAACAGGGACAGCACGCGGTCGAAGGACTGGTCATCGAACGGGAGGTCCTCCGCTTTCGCGACTTTGAACTCGCCCTCGCCGACGCGCGCCCTCGCGACCTCCAGCAGGCGCGGCGACGGGTCGACGGCCGTGATCTGCGCCCCGGCCTGCGCGGCGAGCGCGGCGACGTTCCCTGTGCCCGTCCCGAGATCGAGCACGGTGTGCCCTTCCTCGATGCCCGCTCGCTGCACGACGTGCGCCGCGGCAGGCGCCAGCTCCGTCGCCGTGTCCTCGTAGCTGCCCCGATCCCAGTCGACCATGGCGCGTGACTCTACGCGGTGAGTCCGGCGAGCCCGTTGCGCAGCAGCGCCACGGCGAGCAGCAGCAGGATCGCGGCGGCGACGGTGCGGGCGTGGCGTTCGAGCCAGCCGCGCGCGGACTGCAGGACGTGTTGGGTGCGCTCGCGAGCGACGACGAGCATCAGCAGCGCGAGCGCCAGTGGCAGCAGCGACACCAGCGTGAAGAACAGCCAGTCGACGACGTATTGAGCGGCGCTTGGGTTCAGTTCGGAGATCGTCTTGAGCGCGATCGGGATGAACCCGCCCGGGTTGGCGAGCATCGCGCCGGCGCCGATGATGGCGATCGCCGGCGAGGAGGCGACACGGCCCATCTGCGCGATCGCGTTCTCGGTCCGCTGCGGGTTGGGCGGCCTTCGCAAGGTGCGAACGACCCAGGCGGCGACGACCACGGCGAAGACGACATCGACGATCGCAACCCACGTCTTCGGCGTCGCCGGGTTGTCGGATGCGGCGACGTCGCCCAGGACGAACGCTGCGGCCACGCCGACCGCGAGCGTCGCGGTGAGCGCGCCCAGATAGAAGAACGTGCCGGTGCGCAGCGGCCGCTCGCCGAGGACGAGCGCCAGGACGCAGAACGTCAGCGTGGTCGGCGACAGCATCGCCGCCAGCGCGACGAGCGCGAGCTCGGTGTCGATCCAACCCACCGCGCGACTCTACGCGAGCAACGCACGCAGCTCCGCGAGCATCTGGCCGGGGTCCTCGAAGACGTCGCCGTAGGTGTAGCGGCGGTGCTCGTCGCCGCGTGCGTGCGCCTCGCGTTCGCGCCGGCGGTCCTGCTCCCCCGCGTGGCGCGTGTGGTGGGAGCGGTAACTGTCGAGCTCGACCGTGAGGTGGTGGGCGGGCCAGCGGCAGTCGACCCATTTTCTCCCCGCCGATTTGTTCGTGATCGGGAGCGGCAGGCCCTCGGTGGTGAGGATCGCGAGGAATCGGTCCTCGAGTTCATTGAGGGTGACAGGGACGGGTCTCACCCCGAACCGGACCTGCGCCTCGTGACACGCCTTCGCCAGCTCAGGCTCTGTCAGTGAGGAAGCGAGAGCGATGAGGGTGGCGGGGACCGTCGTGGTCGGGACGCCCTTCCACTCGGTGCCCCTTTCGTCTCGCCTGGTGCGATGGGTCTCGATGCCGTCGATGCGGCGCTCGGGCCTCGTCTTGACGACCGGCCCGGGCGGATCGCCCTTGATCAGGCCGTAGTTGAATGCGGCGGCGCGATCCATCAGCAGCGCCCCCTCGCCGCAGGCCCAGACCGCCGCGAGGTAGGTGGCCTCGACGCTCCGCGCGGCGTGGCCGACGCGGTAGACGCCGGGGTGGACGACGATCAGCGTGCCGCGCGCGATCCGCGCCGTGATTTCGTTCCGGG
>VAYD01000127.1:0-2565 GCA_005883905.1 Actinomycetota bacterium | reverse complement strand
GACTGCGGCTCGCAAGCCGCGCGATGAGCTGGTCCGTCCTGCTCTGTGCCGCCATACGCGGCACTAGGCAGGACGGAGCGAAGATTCACCCCGTTGTGACGCGCTTCGCGTAGCGGTGGTGGAGCATGAAGGCGTTGCCGTCGGGGTCGGCGAAGAACGCCATGTGGCACACGCCGGTGTCGAGGGTGTCGCCGGCGAACTCGATGCCGCGGGACTCCAGGGTGGCGCGGGCCTCCGCGACGTCGTCGACGTGCAGGGCGAGCGGGTTGCGGGTCGGTGCGAAGTCGAAGCCCATCTTCTCTGCGACGACCACGCTGAGGGTCACGGTGCCGGTCTCGAACTCCGCGAAGTTGCGTTCCGGGCGATAGACCGAGCGCTCGAGCCCGAGCGTCGTGCCGAAGAACTCGATCGCGCGATCGAGGTCCTGCGTCGGAACGGTGACGAAGTCGACTCCGGTGACGGTCATACGATCACCCTAGATGCTGCTCCAGGCCGCCCTCAACGGGCCCTACACGAAGGACGAGCACCCGGCGATGCCGATCACGGCCGCCGAGCTCGCCGCCGACGCGCGCGCCTGCGTCGAAGCCGGCGCCGGCGCGATCCACATGCACCCGCGCAACCGCCACGGCGAGGAGACGCTCGACCCGGCGGTGATCGACGCGGCCGTCCAGGAGGTCCGCGCCGCGTGCGGCGTCCCGGTCGGCGTCTCGACCGGCGCCTGGATCGAGCCCGACCATGCGCTGAAGCTCGAGTACATCCGCGCCTGGACCGAGCCCGACTACGCCTCGGTGAACATCTCAGAACCCGGATGGCAGGAGGTGTTGCGGGCATTGAGGGAGAGAGGGATCGGCGTCGAGGCAGGCGTGTGGAGCGTCGAGGACGCACTCGCGCTGACGGAGTCGGGCCTCCAGGGGGACGTGGTCCGTGTCCTCATCGAACCAGTCGACGCCGACCCCACCGAGGCGGTTGCACTGGTCGCCGCAATCAGAGAGCAGGTACAGGCACCGGTCCTCCAGCACGGCGACGGCGCGGCCACCTGGGTGCTGATCGAGGACGCGGTGACACACGGCCTCGACACCCGCGTCGGCCTCGAGGACACCCAGGAGGCGACGAACCCCGCCCTCGTCGCCAGAGCGATGAGTTTGATCCGCAGCGGAGGTCAGTAGCGACATGAGAAAGCTCGTAGTCACCGAATTCGTCTCCCTCGACGGCGTCGTGGAGGGACCTGGCGGCGAGAACAAGGAGCTCGGCCCCTGGACCTTCAGCTTCGATCGCGGAGACGAGGGCAACACGTACAAGATCGACGAGACGATGGCCTCGGACGCGCTGCTGCTCGGCCGCGTCACCTACGACGGCTTCGCCGCCGCGTGGCCCGACCGCAAGGACGACGCCGGCTTCGCCGACAAGTTCAACAGCATGCCCAAGTACGTGGTGTCGTCCACGCTCACCGACCCGTCGTGGAACAACTCGCACGTCGTCGACCCGGAGAACCTCGTCGACGCGGTCAACCGGATCAAGCAGGAGGGCGACGGCGACCTCGCCGTCCACGGCTCGCCGACCCTCGTGCAGGCCCTGATCGACAACGACCTCGTCGACGAGTACCACCTGATGCTCTTCCCGGTCGTCCTCGGCCAGGGGAAGAAGCTCTTCCAGGACGGCCGCCGGACCACCAGGCTGCAGCTGGCGAGCAGCCGGCCCGTCGGCCCGGACGGCGTGGTCGTCCTGACGTATGTGCCGGTGCGTGACTAGTTCGGCTGCGGCACGATCCGGATGTAGGGACGCGGCGACTCCCACCCGTCGGGGTAGGTCTCGCGCGCCTCGTCATCGGAGACCGAGCCGGCGATGATCACCTTCTCGCCCTGCTGCCAGTTGACCGGCGTCGCCACCTTGTGCTTCGCGGTCAGCTGCAGCGAGTCGATCACGCGCAGCACCTCGTCGAAATTGCGGCCGGTCGTCATCGGATAGACGAGGACCAGCTTGACCTTCTTGTCCGGACCGATCACGAACACGTTGCGGACGGTCTGGTTGTCAGCTGGCGTGCGGTCCGCAGCGTCGCCGGAGACAGCGAGCATCCCGTACACCTTGGACACGGTGAAATCCGAGTCTGCGATGATCGGGTAGTTGGGCGCGACGCCCTGCGTGTCCGCGATGTCCTGGGCCCACTGCTCGTGCTTGTCGGAGGGGTCGACGGACAGCCCGATGATCTTCACGTTGCGCCGGTCGAACTCGGGCTTGATCTTGGCCATGTAGCCGAGCTCGGTCGTGCAGACCGGCGTGAAGTCCTTCGGATGGGAGAAGAGCACGGCCCACGAGTCGCCGATCCATTCGTGGAAGCGGATCGGACCTTCGGTGGTCTGCGCCTCGAAGTCGGGGGCGGTATCGCCAATCGTGAGAGCCATAGGCCAATCCTCTCAAACCGGGTCAGCCTTCTGGAAATGTTCTTCGGCCACGCGCTTGGGCACCACGAACGCCCACGCGTCGAGCACCAGCTCGCGCATCTCATCGCGGTCGATCGCCGCCAGCCGGACCACCGCCCAGTTGTACCTCAGGTCCGAGGGCTCGGGC
>VAYD01000126.1:500-6457 GCA_005883905.1 Actinomycetota bacterium | reverse complement strand
TCGCGGGTATGGTTCTCGCCGACTACGGCGCCGCCTACGACGCGGGCGCATCGCTGCGCGGCGGGCTGGACTTCGAGCCCTGGCCGGGCATGGCGTACGGGCCGCTGCAGGTGCGCCTCGCGCTCACGACCGGCCAGGCGACCGACGCCCAGGTCGACGAGCACGTGCGGCGCTACCTGCGCACGCTGTTCGCCTTCGGCGTCTTCGACCGCGCCGCCTACGCGGACGACGACGCCCACATCGACAAGCCGGCGCACGCGCGCACGGCGCAGGGCATCGAGGAGTCGGCGATCACGCTGCTGGAGAACCGGCGCCGCACGCTGCCGCTGCGGTCGCGCAAGACGATCGCGGTCATCGGCGAGCCGGCCACGACGTTCACGACCGGTGGCGGGTCAGGCAACGTCAAGCCGTTCGCGTTCCACGACCCGCTGACGGCGATCAAGGCGCGCGCGAAGGGCTCGACGGTCGTCTACGACGACGGCTCGGACGCGGCGCGCGCGGCCGGTGTGGCGAAGGGCGCCGACGTGGCGATCGTGTTCGCCGCCGACTACCAGAGCGAGGGCGCCGACCGCGCCTGCCTGACGCTCGAGTGCCCGAACGTGCACGGCGACCAGGACGGGCTGATCGAAGCCGTCGCCGCCGCGCAGCCCAACACAGTCGTGGTGCTCGAGACCGGCGGCCCCGTCCTCACGCCCTGGCGCGACAAGGTCGCGGCGCTGCTCGAGGCGTGGTACCCCGGCCAGGAGGGCGGCCCGGCGATCGCAGGCGTCCTGTTCGGCGACGTCGATCCCGGCGGCCGCCTGCCCGCGACGTTCCCCCGCTGGGAGGCCGACCTGCCGACCGCAGGCGACCCCGAGGCGTACCCGGGCGTCGGCGAAACGGTGACCTACAAGGAGCGCCTGCTGGTCGGCTACCGCTTCTACGACGCCAAGGCCAGGCAGCCGGCCTATCCGTTCGGCTTCGGGCGCTCATACACGCGCTTCCGGTTCTCAAAGCTCGCCCTGCGCCGCCGCGGCAGCGCGGTCAAGGTCGCGCTGACCGTGCGCAACATCGGCCGGCGCACCGGCTGGGCGGTGCCGGAGGTGTACGTCGCGCAGCCCCCAGACGCCGGGGAGCCGCCGCGCCAGCTGCGCGCCTTCACGAAGCTGCGCCTCGAACGCGGCACCTCGCGCCGCGTTCGCTTCACGCTCGGGCGCCGCGCGTTCGCCCATTGGGACGCGGGCTGGCAGGTCACGCCCGGCTGCTACCGCGTGCTGGCCGGGTCGTCGTCGCGCGGTCTGCCGCTGCAGCGGCCGATCGGCATCGGTGGCGCGCGGTGCGCGCCACCGGGCCGGTGAGGCGTCAGCCGCCGAGGTCGTAGCGGACGACCGGGCCGAAGCCCAGACGAACGTCGTCGACGTAGCCGACGAACCCGGGCCACCCTGCGCCGTTGTTCTGGCCGATGCGGAACTTGACCGTCTGGGTGATCGCGTTGGGGTTCTCCTGCGCGAACGTCTCGAACGGACACGGGTCGGCCTGTGTGCAGTCAGACGGGTTGGCGCTGCTTGCCGCCTGCGTCGACCACACCTTGCCGCGGTCGAACGAATGCCCGTGCCACTCGTTGAGCGTCTCGGACGAGCCGTTCTGGTAGGGCTCGAACACCACCGTCGTGTAGCCGCTCGCGAAATGCGTGGAGGTCGACTTCGTGACCTCGATCTGCAGGCTGACGTCCAGCGCGTTCTGCGGCTGGCTCTCGATCAGCGACTCGTAGCTGGCGTGCGTCAGCTCGGCAATGAGGGGGTGGTGCCCCTCCGGCAGCGGCGCGTACGCCACGACCGGCTTGCCGTTGCCCGACGTGAACTTCAGCGCCTTGGTGCCAAGCGACGGCGCCGCCGGCGGCGTGGCGAAGCCGACCGTGCCATTGTCGGTGGTGTCTTCGTTGTCACCCTTGGGTGCGAGGGTGAAACCGCGCAGGTTGCCGGCGTCGACGACGCGCGGCTGGTCGGAGTCGAGCCCCGCATCGCCCTTGTCGCCCTTGGCGCCGGCCGGGCCGGTGTCGCCCTTCGCGCCCCGCGCGCCGGTCTTGCCGCCATTCCTGATCGCGGCCTGGGCGCCCGACGACAGGCGGTTGAGCGAGATCGTCGCCTTGTGGATGTCACGGCCCCGGATGGTGCCGTCCTTGATCTTGCTGCTCGTGATGAGGCTTGCGGCGCCCGCACCGGTGACGCCGACGACAAGTGCTGTGACCACACAGGCCACGACGGTTCGAGACATGCTGGACCTCCTCCAGTCTCTATAACTGTGTAACGGGCTCGTGTATAGCGCCCCGCGCGCCGGTCTTGCCGCCATTCCTGATCGCGGCCTGGGCGCCCGACGACAGGCGGTTGAGCGAGATCGTCGCCTTGTGGATGTCACGGCCCCGGATGGTGCCGTCCTTGATCTTGCTGCTCGTGATGAGGCTTGCGGCGCCCGCACCGGTGACGCCGACGACAAGTGCTGTGACCACACAGGCCACGACGGTTCGAGACATGCTGGACCTCCTCCAGTCTCTATAACTGTGTAACGGGCTCGTGTATAGCGAGTCGCGCGCCGGGACGTCTGGTGGTCGTCACAGACAGGACGGACACCCCGAACCGGTATCCTGACCGCATTCGGAACCGAAATTAGATGCAAGACGAACGTCCGCCGACCGAAGGGCGGGCGCAGAAGGGACAACTTCATATGTCAGACGCCGTGACCTCGGTCTCAGTAGAGATCGCCGGGTCGGAGATCACCTTCGAGACCGGGAAGATGGCCAAGCAGGCCTCCGGCGCCGTCGTCGTCCGCCAGGGCGACACGCTCGTTCTCAACACCGCCACCGTCGGCAACCTGCGCGACGTGGACTTCCTGCCCCTCACGGTCGACGTCGAGGAGCGCATGTACGCCGCGGGCAAGATCCCCGGCTCCTTCTTCAAGCGCGAGGGTCGCTCGGGCGAGAAGGGCACGCTGACCGCGCGCATGATCGACCGCCCGATCCGCCCGCTGTTCCCCAAGGGCTGGCACTTCGAGACGCAGCTCGTCGCGATCCCGCTGTCGATCGACCACGTCCACCCCTACGACATCCTCGCGATGAACGGCGCGTCCGCTGCGCTGATGATCTCCGAGGTGCCGCTGCCGACCCCGGTCGGCGCGGTGCGCATCGGCAAGATCGAGGGCAACTTCGTCGTCAACCCGCCGGAGGAGTCGCTTCTGGAGGAGACCGACCTCGACCTGATCGTGGCCGGCACCGAGGACGCGATCCTGATGGTCGAGGCGGGCGCCAACGAGATCCCCGAGGCGGAGATCCTGGACGCGCTCGACATCGCGCACGACGCGATCAGGAAGCTCTGCGCCGCGCAGCGCGAGCTGGCCGAGAAGGCCGGCAAGGAGAAGCTCGTCATCGAGGCGCCGCAGATCGACGCCGACCTGCTCGCGCAGATCCAGGAGTCGCACGGCGCGGCGCTGGACCAGGCGACCCAGGTCGAGGACAAGCTCGCCCGCCAGGACGCCACGAAGGCCGTCGAGGAGGCTGTGCTCGAGCAGTACTCGGGCGACCCCGAGTCGGAGACCTACGCCGAGTACCGCCAGAAGGCGCAGCTCGCGTTCGACAAGCTCGAGAAGCAGGTCATCCGCGAGCGCATCGCCGTCCACAAGAAGCGCCCGGACGGCCGCGGCGAGCGTGAGATCCGCCAGATCACGATCGAGGCGGGGCTGCTGCCGCGCACGCACGGATCGGCGCTCTTCACGCGCGGCCAGACGCAGGCGATGAGCGTCGCCGCGCTGGGCACGCTGAAGGAGGAGATGCGTCTCGACACGCTCGGGCTCGAGACGAAGAAGTACTACTGGCACCACTACAACTTCCCGCCCTTCAGCGTGGGCGAGGCGGGCTTCATGCGCGGCCCCAAGCGGCGTGACATCGGTCACGGCGCGCTGGCCGAGCGGGCCCTGGTGCCGATGATCCCGTCGATCGAGGAGTTCCCCTACACGATTCGCGTCGTGTCGGACATCCTCGAGTCCAACGGCTCGTCGTCGATGGCGTCGGTCTGCGGATCGTCGCTGTCGCTGATGGACGCGGGCGTTCCGATCAAGGCGCCGGTCGCGGGCATCGCGATGGGCCTGATCAAGGAGGGCGACGACTACACCGTCCTCACCGACATCGCCGGCGTCGAGGACCACCTCGGCGACATGGACTTCAAGGTCGCCGGCACCGCGGACGGCATCACCGCCCTGCAGATGGACATCAAGATCACGGGCGTGACCTTCGACATCCTGCGTGACGCGCTGTCGCAGGCCAAGGACGCCCGCCTGGACATCCTCGGGCAGATGGCCCAGGTCATCGACGCGCCGCGCACGGAGCTCAGCGCCTACGCGCCGCGCATCATCACCCTGCAGATCGACCCGTCGAAGATCGGCATGCTGATCGGCAAGGGCGGCGAGACGATCCGCGGCCTGTCGGAGGAGTTCGAGTCCCAGATCGACGTGAACGACGACGGCCAGGTGCTCGTGTACTCCGCCAACGGCGAGCTCGGCGAGAAGCTCGCCGACCGGATCACGTCGATGCTCAAGGACGTCGAGGTCGGCGACGAGTTCCCGAACGCCAAGGTCGTCAAGACCACGACGTTCGGCGCGTTCGTCGAGCTGTCCAAGGGCACCGACGGCCTGCTGCACATCTCCAACGTGTCCCCGGGGCAGCGCGTCGACACGGTCGAGGACGTCCTCAACAAGGGCGACGAGATCAGCGTCCGCGTGGTCGAGGTCGATCGCGAGCGCGGCCGCATCGGCCTGCGTCTCGCCGACGACCCCGAGATCGTCGGCAAGTCCGTCGAGGAGCTGGCGACGGTCGGCGGCAACGGCGGTGGCCCGCGTGGCCCGCGCCGCGAGCGCGAGGGCGGCGGCCGCGACCGCCGCGGCTCCGGCCGCCCGCGCCACGGCACCGGCCGCGACCGGGACTGACGACGAGTTGATCGAAGAGCACCGGATCACCGAGCTCGACTCGGGTGTCCGGGTCGTCACGGAGCGCATGCCCACAGTGCGCTCCGTGGCGCTTGGCTTCTGGATCGGCACCGGGTCGGCCGGCGAGGCCGAGCCCGAGGCCGGCCTGAGCCACCTGATCGAGCACATGCTGTTCCGCGGGACGGCGCGCTTCGAGTCGGTGGAGATCGACCAGATCTTCGACGGCATGGGGGCGGAGCTCAACGCGGGCACCGGCAAGGAGACGACGTCGGTCTACTCGCGCGTGCTCGACGTGCACCTCGAGCGGGCGCTGGACGTCATGGCCGACATGGTCTGGCGGCCGCGCTTCGCGCAGGACGACCTCGACAACGAGCGCGAGATCGTCCTCGAGGAGATCGCGATGTACGAGGACGACCCGCAGGACAAGGTCTTCGACGTCCTCGGCGAGGCGGTCTTCGGCGATCACCCGCTCGGGCGTCCGGTCATCGGCCGCGCCGACGTGATCGCCAATGTGCCGGTGCCGGAGATCGCCGCCTATCACGACGAGCGCTACACGGGGGAGAACCTCGTCATACCACGACGAGCTGGTCGAGCAGATCCGGGCCGCCGAGGCTTCACGCGTCAGCCGGCCGCTGCCGCCGCCGGTCACCGCGCCGCACGACGAGCTCGAGCGCCGCATCCGCTTCATCCCCAAGGACACCGAGCAGTACCACCTGTGCCTCGGCGGGCCGGGCATCCCGCGCGACGATGATCGCCGCTTCGCGCTCCGCGTGCTCGACAACATCCTCGGCGGCTCATCGTCGTCGCGGCTGTTCCAGGAGGTGCGCGAGAAGCGTGGCCTGGCCTACTCGGTCTACTCGTTCCAGTCGCTGTACGCCGGGACCGGCCAGGTCGGCCTCTACCTCGGCACGCGGCCCGACAACGTGGGCCGCGCGATGGCCGTCGTGGCGAGCGAGCTCGAGCGCTTCCGCACCGAGCCCGCGACGGCCGAGGAGCTCGAGCGCTCC
>VAYD01000126.1:0-429 GCA_005883905.1 Actinomycetota bacterium | reverse complement strand
GCCGAGCTGCCGCTGCTGAGCGTCGACGAGATGGTGGAGCGCATCGACGCCGTCACGGTCGCCGACCTCGAGGAGCTGGCGGAGGAGCTGTATGCGCCCGAGCAGCTGAGCGCTGCGGGCATCGGCGCCGAGCGCTCGGTGTTCGACGCGGCGCTCGAGCCGCTCGGAGCCGCCGCGTGATCGACGTCGCGGTGGCCGGCGCCGCCGGGCGCATGGGGCAGACCGTGTGCGCCGCGGTCGAGGGCGCCGACGACATGACGCTGACCGGCCGCGCCGACCCGGCGCTCGGCACGACGGTGGCGGACGTCGTCGGCGGCGCCGACGTGCTCGTCGACTTCACGCAGCCGGACCAGGCGCTCGACAACGCGCGCGTGGCGGTCGATTCCGGCGTGCACGTCGTGATCGGGACCAGCGGCTTCGACGTCGCCG
>VAYD01000125.1:1723-7122 GCA_005883905.1 Actinomycetota bacterium | reverse complement strand
TTCGCGAAAGCGAGCGGCGGAGGGCACGGCGGCGGCGCGGCTGTCGATCCGGGCCTGGCAGCTGCGGACCGTGCGCTCTAGCGCGGCTGCCTGCGTCGCGCTGAGCGTGCGCGTGTCCAACGCGTCGCGCGACAGCGCGTAGTCGGGCGCGTCGAGCTGCAACGGCTGGACGGGTGCAGGCGGCGGCCGCGGCCCGGACTTCTCGCCTGCGCAGCCCGACCAGATCAGCGACAGCGTGACGGCGGCGGCGACGGCGGTGGCAGACGGGGCAGCCACCGGCCGACATTACTCCGCGGCAACACCCCCGTCTACGGGCGTAAGGTCGGCTCGTGCGACGGTTTGCAATGACGATCGGCGTCGTCGGCCTCATCACCGCCGCGCTCGCGCAGCCCGCGTGCTGACGTCGAAGGGCACGAGCAACGTCGTCGCCGACATGCCATCCGACCGTGCGTCCGTGTACACGATCACGCGCTTGGCGAAGGGCAAGGGCGTTCTGTGGCGCAAGCATCTCGGCGGAGCCCAGCGCGAGGACCTCGGCGTCGACATGCGCGTCGACATGACGCGCTCCCAGGACGGCGGCGGGACCATGAGCTGCTGCGGGTTCCAGCCGTTCTCGAGCGACGGCTGCAGCGTCCGCAGCTGGATCATCCGCGGCGAGCCGCACTTCGTCGTCGAGCACGGCCGACCGCGGCTGTACATCGTTCCGTGGGAGACCGTTGACACGCTCGACAAGCTGATGGCCGACGACAAGTGGCGACAGTTTCCGTGCGGGTACGGCGCCGACGCCGAGTCGTACATCAGCCAGCCGCGGGACGACAGGACCGGCAAGCTGCAGACGGGCTACCTCGTGCCGTTCTCGCTCGGGCGGATCTTCGCCGCGACGCCGCGCCGCCTGACGCTGCATGCCCAGACCAGCTTCACGCTCTGCTGTCCGAGCAACTCCAACGGCGGCTGGACCGAGGTGCGGACCGCGACGGTCACGATCCGCAAGCTCGGCGGCCGGTAACGCTCGCCTCAGAGCGACGAGCGCAGCATCCAGAGCTGCTTCTCGAGCGTCCGCGTCACCTCGATCAGCACGTCCTGTGACGTCAGGTCGAGGTCGCCGAGGCGCTCGATCCGCTCGCGGATCGCCTTGGGCACCTGGGTCGGGCCCGCGTCGACCGGGCGCAGTTCGCTCTGCTCGACGATCGCCGGCGCGCGGCCATCGGGCGAGTAGCCGAGGGCGACGGCGCGCTCGGCGACGACGTCCGAGAGCTCACGCCACTCGTCGGTGAGTTCGTCGAGATGCAGGTGCAGCTCGCGGAAGCCGGGCCCGACGATGTTCCAGTGCAGCTGCTTGCCGATCAGCGACAGGGCGATCAGTTCGACGAGCGTGAGCTGGAGGAGATGACCTACTTCCTTGCGCTCGTGCTCGGCCAGCGCCGGGAGATGAGCTTGCGTTTCTGATCCCGCCATCGGTTCCTCCAGGGTGGTTTTTGAGTGACGCTGGACGCCTATGGCAGCCTAGACCCCCATGGATGCAGACAACCTTCCCGCCCCGGCCGAGGGCTTCGTGCTGACGCACTTCCTGACGGTCGACGATGTTGCGCGCTCGCGGCAGTTCTACTCCGAGGTCTTCGGAGGGCACATCGTCGTCGAGGAGAACCCCTGCATCATCAGGCTCGCGAACAGCTGGCTCATCATGAACCCGGGCGGCGGCCCGACTCCCGACAAGCCCGATGTCACGCTGGAGCCGCCGAGCGACGCCCACACCGTTTCGTCGTTCATGAACATCCGCGTCGCCGACATCCATGCCTGCTACGACGACTGGCGCGCCAAGGGCGCCGAGTTCCTCACCCCGCCGATCGACCGCGGGGCCGAGCTGCGCTGCTACATCCGCGACCCTGACGGCTATCTGATCGAGGTGGGGCAATCGACGGGATTGCTCGAGGGCGACCTCGCCAAGCCCACCGACTGACCGCGTTTACGCGAATCGACGCAGCGCGGCGCGCGTCGGCTCGTCCGCGGGCGCGAACTGGGTGAGGCGCAGGTCGGGGTGCTCGGCCGGGATCGACTGCAGGTGGTAGAGGCGCAGCGTCCCGAGCTCCGGGTGGTCGATCACCTTGGTGCCCAGGTGTCCGGTCATGACCTCGTGCTCCGGCCACAGCGCGCGGAACCGCTCGCTCTCGCGCTCGAGCGCATCGATCAGCCGCGCGAAGGCGGGATCGCCGATTCGCCGTGCATGCTCGGCGCGGAAGCGCGCCAGCGTCGCGCGGGCCGTGTCGTCCCACTGCGCTCCGCGCCGCTCGGTGCTCGTGAACAGCCACCACAGGAGGTTCGGCGGGCCGTCGGGGCCTGCGGGCGGCGCGCCGAGCATGGCGGCTGCGGCGCGATTCCAGGCAAGCACGTCGGTCCGCGGGCTCAGCAGGTAGGCCGGGTGCGGGACGAGCGCGTCGACCAACGCACGCAGCTCCGCCGGAGCGTCGTGCTCGTAGGCGGCGTCGGGCAGCGGCAGCTCGACGCGCGCAAGGTGGAAGAGGTGCGCACGCTCGCCGGCATCGAGGTCGAGGACGCGCGCGAGCGCGTCGAGCACCTGGGCGGACGGCTTGATGTCCCGGCCCTGCTCGAGCCACGTGTACCAGGACAGCCCGACGCCCGCGAGCTGTGCGAGCTCCTCGCGCCGCAAGCCCGGTGCGCGGCGGCGGCCGTCGCGTTCGATGCCGAAGCGCTCGGGTGCCAGTTGCGCCCGGCGCTGGCGCAGGAAGTCGGCGAGTTCGGCTCGGCGCGCCGCTGAGGGTGGTGGTGCGAGTCCCACGATCGATGGCCCTCTTGTCCGGCGTTCGAGCGTAGCGCAGCCTGTTTGCATGACCACGAACCAGACCGCGAACCTCGGCCGCCACACCGTCGGCCGAATGGGCTTCGGCGCGATGCAGCTCGCCGGCCCCGGCGTCTTCGGCCTGCCGCGCGACCCGGATGCCGCGCGCTCGGTGCTGCGCCGCGCCATCGAGCTCGGCGTCGACCACATCGACACCTCCCAGTACTACGGGCCGGACGTCGTCAACGAGCTGATCCGCGAGGCGCTCGCGCCATACCCGGCGGGGCTGCGGATCGTCTCGAAGGTCGGCGCCCGGCGCGACGACGCCGGCGCATGGCTGCCCGCGCAGCGCCCGGAGGAGCTGCGCGCCGGCGTCGAGGCGAACCTCGCGACGCTCGGCATCGAATCGCTGGCCGCCGTGAACCTGCGACTGCTCGACCACGGCGATGCCCCGCCCGTTGCGCTTGCCGAGCAGCTCGGCACGATGGAGGACCTGCGCCGCGAGGGCAAGATCGCGGCGATCGGCATCAGCAACGTGGACCGCGCGACGGTCGAGGAGGCGCTCGAGCTCGTCGACCTCGTCTGTGTCCAGAACGCGTTCAGCATCGTCCAGCGCGAGTCGCAGGACGTCCTCGACCTGTGCGCCGAGCGCGACATCGCGTTCGTCCCGTTCTTCCCCCTGGGATCGGCCTTCACGGGTGGCCCGGCTGCGATCGCAGCGGACCCGGAGGTCGCGTCGGTCGCGGAGAGGCACGGCGTGACCACCTCACAGGTCGCGCTCGCGTGGCTCCTGCACCACGACCCGCACATCCTGCTGATCCCCGGGACGTCGTCGGTCGCTCACCTCGAGGAGAACATGGGGGCGGCGGCCGTCAGCCTCGACGACGAGGACATGGCCGCGCTCGAAGGCGTGCGCCAGGCCGGCGACCCGCACCAGGGGTCGCACGACAGCTAGCCTGGCTCGGGTGCGACCCGTGCTCGCGGTCCTGCTCGCGACGGGTGCAGCGGCCGGGGCGACCGCCGCCGTTCTGCAGCCCGGTCACGACGCCGGCGCGCCGCCGCGCGCGCCGGTGCAGCGGCCGCTGCCCGCGCCGGACGCCGCGCCCCCACGTCGTCCCGCCGCTCTCGCCGCGGAGCTCGCGGTTACGACCCGGCGACTGGACGCGGCCCTGGGCGACTGGAACCCGGCGGGTCAGGTCCCGCGCGCGGTGACGTCTCTCGCGCTGTACCAGCAGCGCCTGCTGCGGCTGATGGCGGCGCGCAGGGCGCTGGGTGACGCCACGCTCGCGCGCCTGCCGGCTGATGTCCGCGGCTTCGCTGCGGACACGGTCCGCGCGCAGCGCAGCCTCGCCGCGATCCCGCGCTCCCCGGGGCGAGCGCCGCCCGTTCGGGTCGTGAGGCCCGCGCCGGCGGCCGAGCTGCGCGGCGACTATGCCGCGGCGCAGCGCCGCTTCGGCGTTCCCTGGTCGGTCCTGGCGGCGGTCAACTTCGTCGAGTCCGCGTTCGGCCGGATCCGCAGCGCCAGCGAAGCGGGCGCCCGCGGGCCGATGCAGTTCCTGCCGGCGACGTGGCGCCGTTACGGCATGGGCGGCGACATCGAGGACCCGCGCGACGCGATCGTGGCGGCGGCCAACTACCTGCGACGCTCCGGCGCGCCGGCCCACCTCGATCGCGCGCTCTTCTCCTACAACCACTCGAGCGCGTACGTGCGGGCGATCCGCCGGTTCGCCCACCGGATGGCGGCCGACGGGCAGGCGTTCCTGTCGTACTACGCGTGGCACGTCTTCGTCCGGACGGCGAAGTAGAAGCCGCGCGTGCGTCCCGGCGTATCCGAGGCCACGCTCGAATGGGTCCTCGCCGAGACAGGGGCCGATGCCGTCGTGGCCATCGAGCCGCTCGCAGGCGGTCTCACGAGCGACCTCCATGCGTTGACGCTGCGCGGCGACGCGAGCCCGCACGCGGTCGTCCTACGAGAGATGACCGTTCACCCATGGCGACGACACGCCGCGGAGCTCTTGCGGCGCGAAGCCCGGACGCAGACGTTCCTCAGCAGCACCCCCGTCCCGGCGCCGGAGCTCATCGCTGTCGACCCTTGTGGCGATCGCGCCCGCGAGCCGTCGTTGCTGATGACGCGGCTACCGGGCGATCCGCGTCTGATTGACGCGGATCTCGACGCGCTGGCCGCGATGCTCGTGATCATCCATTCGATCCGCCCCGCGCAGCGGCCGCGCATGTTTCAGGTCTGGACGGAGCCGGCTCGATGGATCGTTCCGGCATGGGCGCAGGACGCAGGCGTGTTCGAGGCCGCTTTCGCCCGGGTCGCCCGGCCCGCCCCGGGCGGGCCGCACTGCTTCATGCATCGTGACTACCAGCCCGGCAATGTGTTGTTCGCCGGACCACGGCTCTGCGGCGTCGTCGACTGGGTGGAGACCTCGTGGGGTCCTCCTGACCTCGATGTCGCCCACTGCCAGACGAATCTGGCGCTGCTCGAAGGCGTCGACACCGCCGCGCGATGGCGTCGCAGCTACCTCGAGGCGGGCGGCGAGCTATCCGACGACCCAGACTATTGGGCGCTCGTGGATGCAGTGAGCATGCTCCCCGAGCC
>VAYD01000125.1:0-1715 GCA_005883905.1 Actinomycetota bacterium | reverse complement strand
TCACGAGCGACACCTGGCGGCGCTTCTCAGCTAGCGCCGCTCAGCGCACGAGCGTGAACGACCGCTTCTTGGTCGTCGAGTTGCCCGCGTCGTCCCTTGTCACGGCCGTCGCCTTGACACGGACCTTGGGCGCCTTCGCGAGGAGGGCCTTGCCGCGCCGCGCCAGCCGCACCTTCACGCGCACGGTCCTCCCGGGCGCGATGCGATACGAGGCGTTCCCGAGCTTGACGCTGCTGGCCGTCAGCGACAGGCGGCCCTCGCAGACACCGCTCTGGGCGGCGCCGCAGATGAGCCGAGCAAGCAGCTTGCCGTGCCGGAGCGTCGCGCGCCGTCCGATCGAGGCGCCCGGCTCGGGCTGGATCGGGCCGGTGGCCGCCGAGTCGGCCGCCCGGTCGACTGCGTCTGGCGGGCCTCGATGGTCTTGCCGATGTCGGCGTTGGTCGGCTTGTAGCTGTCTCCGGCCGCGCCATCGATCGGGCCGCAGCTCGAACACCGGAGCCATTGGAAGCTCGCGGCGCCGCCCCAGCTCCCCGGTCCCGCGCTCACCGTCAAGGCGTGGCCCACCTGCGCTGCACCGGCGATGGTCGGGGGCGAGTCGATCGACGGCGTCGGCACACGGCCCCAGGAGGCGCCGTAGTCGCCGCCACTCGAAGTGAGCGGTGTCGGGCCGGCCCCGTCGAGGGTGAGCATGGACAGGTTGGAGGTGTATGGAGGGGTCGGGCTGCCGTATTGGTCGAACGCGATTCTTGTGCCATCGGGGGCGACCGCCGGGATGCCGTTGCCGCCGTCGGTCGTCGTCAGGATGGCCCTGTTGTTGCCGTCGATGCCGATCCTCGCGACGTGGCGCGTGCCGCCCGCCTCGTCCACGAAGGCGACGCTGTTCCCATCCGGGAAGAAGTCGGGGTCTGTCTCTCCAGCTCCTGAAGTGAGCGGATGCAGGCCGCTTCCGTCAGCGTTCATCAGGTAGAGGTGGTATTCGCCGGCCAGGCGCTCGAAGACGATCTTGCTTCCGTCCGGCGACCACTTCGGCTCGCCGTCCTTGCCGCCGCTCGTCAAGAGGTGCGAATTGGAGCCGTCCGCGCCCATCACGGCGATGTTGTTGTTGAGGTCTTCGTAGACGATCTGGCTGCCATCCGGCGAGAACGCCGGATGGTCGTCCCCGCCGGTGCCCGGATCTGGGGCCAGGGGCGTCAGTTGCGTGAGGTTCTGGCCGTGCGCGTCGACCTTGGCGACGCCGCAGCTCGGAGCGGCCGCATCGCCCGTGCAGCGCTGGAATGCGATCCAGCGTCCGTCCGCTGAGAACGTTGCGTACCCGGCGAAGAATCCCGGCTCCGCGACGAGCTGATGCTGGCCGCTGCCGTCCGCCTCCATCAGCCACAGCTGGTAGTTCGCGCTGCTGCTGCAGTCCGACCCGGCCGTACAGCGGGTGAACGAGATCTGCCCGTTGGCACCGGGGAAGGCGGCATGAGCGGACTGGGCGGCGGCGAGGATCAGCGCCAGGACGACCGCACAGGCCACCGCGAGGCGAAGCGTGTGAGTCCGAACGGGGGCGGCGAAGCAATGGGTGCGGAGGTTCCGGGGCATTCGGCCAAGCTGTCAGAGCCCGGCGTCGATGTCGCTGAGGCGAGCCGACGACTTCCCGTCGGTTTTCCGCCACCTGGGAGACTCGCCGCATGGCCATCACCGGCGTGCACGCGATCCTCTACACCAACGAC
>VAYD01000535.1 GCA_005883905.1 Actinomycetota bacterium | reverse complement strand
CGGGAGAACGGTGGCCGCGATCGACGCGGCCGCGATCGCGCGCGCGGCCGCCGCGAAGGTGCCGCGGGGAGAGCCGGCCGAGCTCGGGCCGGGCGAGTACCCGGTGGTGCTCGAGCCCGACGCGGTCGGCGAGATGCTGACGTACCTGTCGTGGCTGGCCTTCGACGGGCTCGCCCAGGCCGAGGGCCGCGGCGCGCTGGACGGCAAGCTGAACACACGCGTCGCCGCGCCGTCGATCAACCTCGCCGACTCGCCACGCAACGGCTCGACGCTGCCGCACGCCTTCGACGCCGAGGGCATCCCGAAGGCGCCCCTGCCGCTGATCCAGGACGGCGTGGCGGTGAACGTCGCCTACGACCTGCGCTCCGCCAAGCTCGCCGGGACGCAGACCACAGGCCACGCAATCGAGGCCGGCGGCTCGCCGCACGGCGCGATTCCGACGAACCTCGTCCTAGCGGGAGGCGGCGCGGCCGACAGCGCCGAGCTCGCCGCGCCGATCGAGCGCGGCCTNGCCAAGCAGACGCTGATCACCGGCACGACCCGTGACGGCACCTACCTGATCGAGGACGGGCAGATCACGCGCCCCGTGCGCGACGTGCGCTTCACCGACTCGGTCCTGCGGATCCTCGCGTCGACCGAGGCGCTGACGAGCGCGCAGCGGTTCGTCAGCGAGGCCGATTTCTACGGGCGGCGGTTCGCGTTCGGCGTCGTCTGCCCCGCGCTGCGCGCGCAGGGCTTCCGGGTCACCGGCGTCAAGCCGGGATAGCGCGCTCGTGCCAGCTTCGGGCAGAACCACGGCGGCGGCGCCGTCGTCTTCAACATGGAGATCAACACACGCACAGCGGTCGGCCTGCTGTCTGCGACGGCGCTCGGCTGGTCGGCCATCACCGGCGCCATCACGGCACTCGGCCACGACAAGGGGCAGCACAACGGCACCACGCTGTTCCGCTCGACGCTGGCGCCGACGGTGCTCACCGATCCGCCGATCCATGGCGTCGCCCGCGGTGGCGTGCCGTGGATGCTCGATCGCGGCAGCACCCGGCTGCGCCATGGCGGGCGCCTGACAGTCGGCGCAATGGGACGCCCGGGCCGGTGACCTCGATCACCGCGAGCCTCTACTGCGGCGCCGACGCGACGCCGGCCGTGGCCACGACCGGATCCGTCCCGCTGTCGAGTCAGGGCGACGCCAGGATCGACGAGCACATCACACTGCCGGCGAAGTGCCTGGCGCCAATCGTGCTCGTGCACCCGAACGGCAACCCCGCGGCCTACATCGCCGCGAGCGGATTCGAGCAGAGCTAGCGACCTACCAGAACGGCGACTTCAGCAGGATGATCGTGTTCACCGCGAACGCGATCGCGAAGCCGACGGTCCAGCGGTTCAGGTTGCGCTCGACGAGCGAGCCGCCACCGAGCGAGCCCTGTCCGGTGCCGACGCCGAAGGCGCCGGACAGGCCGGCGTCCTTGCCCGAGTGCATGAGCACGAGCAGGATCAGGCCGACCGAGAGGCCGATCTGGATGGCCGAGAACAGGAACTCCATACCGCTACGAGGATAGCCGGTCGAGCTCGTGCAGGATGTCGGCCGCCTCGGCGCGCAGGTGGCGGTCGATGGCGCGGTAGTCCTCGTCGGAGAGCTTGCCGGTGCGCCAGTCGAGCTCGGCGTCGCGTAGCTCGCGGTACTTGGCGTCCTTGGCGGCCTCGAGCGCGCCGCGGCGCACCGCATCGGAGACCTCGTCGTCCTCGCGGCGGCGCAGCGGCGCGCTGACGACCCACACCACCACGGCGAGGGCGACGATGATGATCAGAGCTTCCACCTACGACGACGTTGCTGCCGACTCCCGGCCGACGCGCGCCAAGTAGCGGGCGCGGACGCGGCTCGTCGCGCCGCCCGGCGGCGGCCACAGGGCGATGATGCCGCCGAGCAGGATCACGATCGCGCCGAGCCAGATCCACGTCACGAGCGGCGAGACGATGAAGCGGAACTGGGCCGGCGGCGGATTCTTCTTGTAGCGGTCGACGATCCCCTGGATCGCCTGGCCGAGCAGCGCGGCGCCCATCTGTGGCGGCAGGTTCTTCGCCTTGGCGAAGACCTTGTCGCCCTGGCTGATGACCGGCTTCAGGGGATCGGTGTCAGGACTGATCACCGTCCAGATGTCGCGGCGCGCGCCGGCCTTCAGGCCTACCTCGCTGGTCTGCTCGCCCTCGAAGTAGCGGCTGACGATCCCGAGCGAGCCGTCGTCGGTCGGGTAGTAGCCACGCTCGGTGTGCAGTCGCGTCACGACGTTGCCGCCCTTGCGCACCGTCAGGTCGCTGCCGAAGTTGATCTTCTCCAGGTTGCCGGCGTGCGTGGTGATCGTCGCCGTCGGGCGGTCGTAGTGGATCGCGTAGCCGCCGACGTTCGCGGTCTGGCCGACCTGCAGCGTCGGCGTGACGACGTGCTGGAACGCCGACGACGCAGCGATCCCGACGAACAGCAACGCGACGCCGGCGTGGACGAGGTAGCCGCCGTAGCGCCGGCGGTTGCGGCGAACGAGCGAGACCAGCGCGACCGGCAGCGGCTCGCCGCTCATCGCGCGCCGGGCGCGAGCGCCGCGCCAGAACTCCTGACCGACGCAGCCGAGCAGGAAGCCGCA
>VAYD01000184.1 GCA_005883905.1 Actinomycetota bacterium | reverse complement strand
AGCCGTGGCCGGCGGAGCCCGTCGCAGCGCCGCCGGACGAGCCCGGCGTGTGGGAGCCGGCGGCAGAGCCGGTCGACGTCACCGACCACACGGTCGAGTTCCCTGCGCTGGCGCAGATGCCGCGCCGTCGCGCGGCGCGCGCGGGCCGGGCAGCATTGACGCTCGCGCTCGTGCTCGGGTGTGCGGGCGCCGCGATAGCCGCAACGGGCGTGCTCAAGACCGAGCCGCAGGACCGCCCGCCGCCGACGGTCGGCGCTGCCTCGGTCGTCGCCGCGGCCAAGCCGCACAAGGCCAAGCCTGCGCGCAAGCGCGCTGTTCACCACCACCAGCGCGCGCGTCAGCGCCGCCACGCGACGCACCGCCGTGCCGTCGTCGCGCCGGCGCGGGTCGTGGCCGCAGCGCCCGTGGCCGCGCCGCCCGCGGCGCCGGCCCCGGTCTCCTCGCCGGCGCCCGTCCGCCACGTCGCCAGCCGGNNCGCCTCGCAGCCCGCCGCGAGCGCGCCCTCGGGCGAGCCGGGTCGCCAGCCGCCTCCCTCCCCATGACCCGCCGCCTCGCCGTCATCGCCGCCGGCGCGCTGGCGCTGGCTCTGGTCCCGACCGCGGGGGCGACGAGCCTGCCCGATCGCACGTTCCGCGTCTCGACGGCGCCCGACATGAGCCAGCTCAGCGGCGACAGCGGGGACACGTCGCTGTCCGCCGACGGGCAGATCATCGGCTTCGCGTCGACGGCGAGCGGCTTCATGCCCGGCGACGCGAACGGCTCGGTCCGCGACGTCTTCACGTTCAACGTCGCCACCGGCGAGCGGCGCCTCATTTCCGCCGCTCCCGGCGGCGCGAACGGCCCGTCGAGCTCCCCCGTGCTCTCGGCGGACGGCGCGCGCGTGGCGTTCGTCTCGTCCGCGTCGAACCTCGTCGCGGGCGACCACAACGGCGTGGCCGACGTGTTCCTCACCGGCCCGGACGGCACAGTGTCGCGCGTCAGCGTCGCGGCCGACGGCGGCGACGCGAACGGCCCGTCGTCGAACCCAGACCTGTCGGCCGATGGGCGCTTCGTCGTGTTCGAGTCGGCGGCGTCGAACCTCGTCGCAGGCGACACGAACGGCGCGCCCGACGTGTTCCTGCGCGACCTGCAGACCGGCACGACGTCGCTCGTCAGCGCGGCGCCGGGCGGTGGGCCGGGCAATGGCGCCTCCGGCGCTCCGTCGATCAGCGCAGGCGGCGCGTTCGTGAGCTTCGCGTCGAAGGCGTCGAACCTCGTCGCGGGCGACACCAACGGCGTCAGCGACGTGTTCGTGCGCGACCTCGTGCTTGCCAAGACGTCGCGGGTGAGCGTCGACAGCCACGGGCGCCAGCAGAACCGCGCGGTGGCCGACCCCTTCCAGCAGATCTCCGGCATCTCGCGCGACGGGCGCTTCGTCGTGTTCGACTCCGACGCGACGAACCTGGTGGGCGCCGACGCCAACCAGCACACCGACGTGTTCCTGCGCGACCGCCGGCGCCACACGACCGTCCTCGTCAGCGCCAGCTCGCTCAACGTCCAGGGCAACAACGACTCGTTCTCGCCGTTGATCTCGGCCGACGGGCGGATCGTGGCCTTCCAGTCGCTGGCGACCAACATGGCGCCGGGCGACGGCCCGCGCGAAGACGTGTTCGTGCGCGACCTCGAGCAGCGCACGACGTCGGTCGTGGGTGTGGCCGACGACGGCAGCCCGCGCGCCGCGGAGCTGGTGCCGCAGTTGCTGCAGCGGCCCGCGCTGAGCGCCGACGGCCGGATCGCCGCGTTCTCGTCGACCGCGCCGAACCTCGTCGCGGGCGACACGAACGCGCGCGAGGACGTGTTCCTCAGGCTCCTGGACGCGCCGCAGACCTCGCTCGTCGGCAAACGGATCGGCCGGCGGCCGACCGTCGAGCTGAAGGCCGACGACCCGGCGGCGACGAGCTTCGTCTGCCGGCTCGACAACGGGCCGCTGTTCGCCTGCGGGCCGGGCCGCACGCGGCTGCCGGCGGGGCATCGCGTGCTGCGCGTCCGTGCCGGGGGCCCGGGAATGCTCTACGACCCGAAGACGCTCGTCGTGCGGCTCTCCAGCGAGCATCGGCCTCCGCGCGTGGCCATTGCGGGCTTCGGCCGCGGGCCGCTGCGCACGATCCGCGGGATCGCGTCTGACCCGTCGGGCGTGGCGCGCGTGCTGGTCGCCGTGACCTACTACCACGGCCACGGCTGCCGAGCGCTGTCGGGCCACCGCTTCGTCCCCGTGCGCTGCCCAGTGCGCCTGTTCCAGCGCGCGAGCGGCAGGCGCTTCTGGTCGCTGCGGCTCCCGCACGCGATCCGCGGGCCGGTGGTCGTCTACGCGCGGGCGGTCGACGGCGCGGGCAACCGCAGCCGCGTGCGGCTGCGCAAGGCGATCATCCGGTAGCACTTGCCTCGTGCGGCGCCGCCTGGCCGGGTCCTGCAGCCAGCGGTTGTCCTAGGCTGCCTGCGATGCACGCCGGAGAACATCCGGGAGCGGTCACGCCCGAGGGCGTGCGCGCCGGCGATCCCACTGCGCTGGCAGCGCTCGTCGAGCGCCGCGGGGCCGCGGTCCTCGCCTACAGCCGCGAGGTCTGCTCGCCGGCTGACGCGCCGCTGGCCGCGGCCGAGGCGCTGGCGCGATTCCGCGCCGCGGTTCACGCTTCCGGCGGCGCCGCCGACCTCGAGCCCGAGCGCCTGCTGCTCAGCGCCACGCGCCACGCGTCCGCCGCTCGCGCGCGCCCGCCCGTGGAGGCCGGCGGGGCGCGCCGGATGCTCGGCCGCGGGCAGACGGACGCCTGCGCGCGCATGCCGTCGCTCATCGTGGCGCGGACCGAGAACCTGCTTGGCACCGCGGACCTCGACCGCCTCGGGCGCCACCTCGACCGCTGCCCGACCTGTCGCGCCACCGAGGCGGCGTTCCGGCGGGCCGAGCGCGCATACGTGGCGACGTCCCACACGCCGCTTGACAGCGCCACGACCGCGCTGCTCCTCGCCGCGCTCGCGGAGGCCGCTCCGGTCGAGGCAGCCGCCGCCGAGCCACCGCCGCCCGATGACACCGTTCTCGAACCTGCTCCGCCCCTCGAGCCGGCGCCCATCGACGAGCTCCCGCCCGACCACCAGCTTCCTGACGAGCTCGACGACCACGACGAGGACGGCTGGACCGGCGAAACCGAGTCTGTCGAGGACACCTACGACCATCACATGATCGAGCCCGGCCCGGCGACGTGGAACGCGACCGAGGAGCCGCCCCGCCGCCGGCGCCGACTGCGCATCATGGTCCCAGTCGCCGTCCTCGCCTGTGGCGCGGCCGCCGCGCTCGCCATCGGCGGCGTCTTCGACGGCGGCGGCGACTCCGCCACCGTCGATACGCGCACCGTGCAGAGCACGTCTGTCGCTCCCGCGTCCACACCGAAGAAGACGAAGACCACTCACAAGGCCTCGTCCACGGCGACCAACCCGACGACGGTCACGGCGACGCCCTAGCCGGCCGCCCGAGTTGTATCGTCGGGGCCATGGCGGCGCCGACGATCGACGACGAGATCCTGGCCGTCGGGCGTGACGTCGCCGGACGGTTTCCGTCGGCCGCGCGGCGGCCGCTGAAGGCGCTCGACGACAAGGCGATGGACCTCGCGTCGCAGGACGACCAGCTGCGCGCCGCGCTGTTCCGGTTCGTCGACGTCGTGCCTGCCTGCCGCAGCCTCGACGACCTCGCGCGCCACCTGACCGGCTTCCTCGAGGAGGTCCCGGACCGGCCGCCGCCGCTCGAGGTGGCGATGAAGATGTCGAGCACGAAGGCCGGCCGGACGGCGCTCGGCGCGGCGTCGGCCGCCGGCGTGCGCCACATGGCGCACCGCTTCATCGTCGGCGAGACGCCGCGCGAGGCCACGAAGATCCTCCAGGAGCTGTGGCGCACCGGCGCCGCGACCTCCGTCGATCTGCTTGGCGAGGCGACCGTGACATCGGCCGAGGCCGACCGCTACGCGCAGCGCTGCGCCGAAGCGCTCGACCAGCTCGCGGGCGTCTACGAGGACCTGCCGCCCAAGCCGCAGCTCGAGCGCGACAGCATGGGCCGGCTGCCGCGCGCAAACCTGTCGGTGAAGGTCAGCGCGCTCACCCCGCTGCTGCGCCCCGACGCCCCGGAGATCGGCAAGCGCGACGCCGCCCCGCGCCTGCGCGAGCTGCTGCACCGCGCCAAGCAGCGCGGCGCGCACCTGCACATCGACATGGAGTCCTTCGACTCGCGCGAGGCGGTCACCGACCTCGTGCTCGAGCTGTTGAGCGAGCCGGAGTTCCAGGACGGCCCGTCGGCCGGCCTCGTCCTGCAGGCGTACCTGCGCGACTCCCCGCCGCTGTGCGACCGGATCACCGCATGGGCCGCGCAGACGAACCGGGCGTCGCCCCTGACCGTCAGGCTCGTCAAGGGCGCCTACTGGGACCACGAGGTCGTCGAGGCCCGCCAGCACGGATGGGACGCCCCCGTGTTCGAGATCAAGGCGGACTCGGATCGCAACTTCGAGGACCTCACGGTCCGGTTGCTGGAGGCGCGGCCGTCGGTCCGCCCTGCGATCGCCAGCCACAACCTGCGCTCGGTGGCGCACGCGATCGCGCAGAACCGCCGGCTCGGGGCGCCCGACGAGGACCTCGAGCTCCAGGTGCTGCGCGGTCTCGGCGACGATCTCGAACACGCGCTCGCCGGGCTCGGCATGCGCGTGCGCACGTACTGCCCGGTCGGCGACCTCGTCGCCGGCATGGCCTACCTGGTGCGGCGCCTGCTCGAGAACACGAGCAACGAGTCCTTCCTGCACGAGCAGGCGCGCGGCGTCCCGCTCGCGACCCTGCTCGCGGCTCCGTGACCGTCAGCGACTTCACCAACGAGCCGCTCATGGAGCTGCGCCGCGCGCCCGAGCGCGAGCAGCTGCTGGACGGCCTGCGCGCGCTCGATCCCGACCTGCCGCTCCGCGTCCCCGTGTGGGTCGGCAACGAGCGCCGCGAGGGCGACCAGATCACGTCGACCGACCCTGGCAACCCGGACCGCGCGGTCGCGGTCGCGGCGGCCGCCACGCCCGCCGAGGTCGACCAGGCCGTCGAAGCCGCGGTGCGGGCCTTCCCGGCGTGGGCCGCGCGCCCGGCGTCCGCGCGCGCCGACATCCTCATGCGCGCAGCCGCCTGGATGCGCGAGCGCCGGCCGCGGCTGGCCGCGCTCGCGGTCCGCGAGTGCGCCAAGCCCTGGGGCGAGGCCGACGCCGACATCTGCGAAGCCATCGACTTCCTCGAGTTCTACGCGCGCGGCGCGATGGCGCTCGACCGGGGCGCACACGTCTTCCAGGTCCCGGGCGAGCGCAACGTGATGCGCTACGCGCCACGCGGCGTCGTCGCGGTGATCTCGCCGTGGAACTTCCCGGTCGCGATCCCGACCGGGATGGTCGCCGCGGGGCTGGCGACCGGCAACACCGTCGTGCTCAAGCCGGCCGAGCAGTCGCCCGGCTGCGGCCTGATGGTCGTCCAGGCGCTGCGCGAGGCCGGCGTCCCGCCCGACGCGCTGGCGCTCCTGCCGGGCGAGGGCGACGTCGGCGCGGCGCTCGTGCGCCACCGCGACGTCCAGACGATCGCGTTCACCGGCAGCGGCCCGGTTGGGCTCGACATCCTGCGCACCGCCGCCGACGTCCCGGTCGGCGGGCGCCACCTCAAGCGCGTCGTCGCCGAGATGGGCGGCAAGAACTGCATCGTGGTCGACGCCGACGCGGACCTCGACGACACCGTGCCCGCGGTCGTCACGAGCGCGTTCCTCTATGCCGGGCAGAAGTGCAGCGCGGCCGCGCGCGTGCTCGTCCACGAGGCGATCGCCGATCCGCTGATCGAACGGCTCGCCGGCGCCGTCGAGGTGCTGCAGGTCGGGCAGG
>VAYD01000183.1 GCA_005883905.1 Actinomycetota bacterium | reverse complement strand
GGCGGCCACGCGGGCGACCGGCACGCGGAACGGCGAGCAGGACACGTAGTCGATGCCCGAGTGGTGGAAGAACTCGATTGAGTCCGGATCTCCGCCGTGCTCGCCGCAGACGCCCAGCTTCAGGCCGACCTTCGTCTTGCGCCCGAGCCACGCGCCCATCCGCAGCATCTGCCCCACCCCGGGTGCGTCGATCGTCTCGAACGGCGAGCGGTCGAGGATCTTCGTGTCGATGTAGCGGCCGAGGATCCGCTTCTCGATGTCGTCGCGCGAGAACCCGAGCCCGGTCTGCGTCAGGTCGTTCGTGCCGAACGAGAAGAAGTCGGCCTGGTGCGCGATCGAATCGGCCAGGAAACACGCCCGCGGCAGCTCGATCATCGTGCCGACGAGGTACGAGCCCTGCTCGAAGCCCTCCGCGGACCCGACCCGTTCGACGAGGCCGCGCAGCATCTCCAGTTCGCGCTCGTAGTCGACCAGCGGGATCATGACCTCGAGCTCGGGCTTGTGCTCGACGGCGGCCGCGGCGCGGAAGATCGCGCGCGCCTGCATCTCGTAGATCTCGGGGTACAGGATCCCGAGCCGGCAGCCGCGCGTGCCGAGCATCGGGTTGGCCTCCTCCAGCTCGCGAACCCGGCGCAACGTGCGCTCCAGCGACTCGAGGTCGTCGGACTGCTCGATGCGCGCGCGCTCGACCTCCTGCTCGACGACCGGGCGGTGTGGCAGGAACTCGTGCAGCGGCGGGTCCAGCAACCGGATCGTCACGGGCAGCCCCGCCATCTCCTCGAACAGCCCCTCGAAGTCGCCCTGCTGCAGCGGCAGCAGCAGGTCGAGCGCTGCACGCCGCGTCTCGGTGTCCTCCGCGAGGATCACGTCGACCATCTTCTGCTGGCGGTCCTCGCCGAAGAACATGTGCTCGGTCCGGCACAGCCCGATCCCCTCGGCGCCGAGCTCGCGCGCCTTGTGCGCGTCGTGCGGCGTGTCGGCGTTCGTGCGCACGCCGAGCGTCCGCAGCTCGTCGGCCCACTTCAGGACCGTGTCGAAGTGCTCGCCGACCTCGGGCTCGACCAGCGGCACCTCGTCGGTCGTGATCGCCCCGGTCGTGCCATCGATCGCGATGTGGTCGCCCTCGCCGAGGACCGTGTCGCCGACGGTCACGGTGCGGTCCTGGAGGTCGATCTGCAGGTCGCCTGCGCCCGTCACCGCGGGCACGCCCATGCCGCGAGCCACCAGTGCGGCGTGCGACGCCTTGCCGCCCTCGCTCGTGACGATGCCCTTCGCGGCGTGGAAGCCCGCGACGTCATCTGCTTCGGTGAACGGCCGCACGAGGATCACGTCGTCGGTCGCCGCGACCGCGTCATCGGCGGTGAAGACGATCGCGCCGCTCGCGGCGCCCGGTGACGCCGCGACGCCGCGGGCGAGCACCTTGAAGTCGGCGTTCGGGTCGAACGTCGGATGCAGCAGCGCGTCGAGCTTCTCGGCGTCGATCGTCATCAGCGCGGCCTCGCGCGTCAGCAGCTCCTCGTTCACCGCGTCGACCGCGAAC
The DNA here is from genome assembly GCA_005883905.1 of Actinomycetota bacterium. Taxonomy (GTDB): domain Bacteria; phylum Actinomycetota; class Thermoleophilia; order Solirubrobacterales; family Solirubrobacteraceae; genus AC-49. The sequence goes on along the minus strand of VAYD01000183.1, from coordinate 12,875 downwards.
CGCACGGCCGCCTGCGCCGGGCGCTTGGCGCTGCGCGTCTGGAGCATGTAGAGGCGTCCCTCCTCCACCGTGAACTCGGTGTCCTGCATGTCGGCGTAGTGGCGTTCAAGCGTGCGCAGGATCTCCATGAGCTGCGCGTGCACCTCGGGCTCCCACTCGCGCAGCTCGCGGATGTCCCTGGGCGTCCGCACGCCGCTGACGACGTCCTCGCCCTGGGCGTTGGGCAGGAAGTCGCCGCTCGGGTCAGGCTCGCCGGTCACCTCGTCGCGGCTGAACGCAACGCCCGAGCCGGACGTGTCGCCCTTGTTGCCGAACACCATCTGCTGGACGTTGACGGCGGTGCCCCAGTCGTCGGGGATGCGGTTGATGCGCCGGTACTCGACGGCGCGCTTGCCCATCCACGAGTCGAAGACCGCTCGGATCGCGCCGTGCAGCTGCTCCTGCGGATCCGACGGGAACTCGTAGAAGCCCTTGAACGCATCGGTCAGCTCGCGCAGCGCGTCGACGTCGAGCTCGGTGTCCTCGCGCACGCCGCGCGCGCCCTTGACGCGCTTGATCTCGTCCTCGAACTTCGAGCCCTCGACGCCCATGACGACGTTGCCGTACATCTGCACGAAGCGCCTGTAGGAGTCCCAGGCGAAGCGCTCGTTGCCCGTCTTGTCCACAAGCCCGTCGACGGATGCGTCGTTGAGCCCGAGGTTGAGGACCGTGTCCATCATCCCCGGCATCGACTCGCGCGCACCCGAGCGGACCGAGACGAGCAGCGGGTCGCCGTCGTCGCCCAGTCGCTTGCCGGCCTGCTCCTCGAGCCGCGTCAGCGCCTCGGCGACCTGCTCCTCGAGCCCATCGGGGAACTCCTTGTCGGCGTTCATGTAGGCGACGCACGCCTCGGTCGTGATCGTGAAGCCCGCCGGGACGCGATCCGCGCCGAGGACCCGCGTCATCTCCGCGACGTTCGCGCCCTTGCCGCCGAGCAGGTCCCGCATGTCCTTGGACCCCTCGGCGAAGTCGTACACCCACTGCGTCGCGACTGCCGTGCCCACCGTGGAGCCGATCCTATCCTGCCGCTGCGGCGCGCAAACGAACGTGCCCGTGGTGCTCGGCAAGCTCGGTGATCGCCCGCTCGACCTGGCGCAGGGCGCGCAGCTGGGCGTCCGGCGCCTGCGCGAGCGGGCGCCCGAGCGCCTCGACCATGAAGCCGTGGGCTTCCTCGTCGAGCGGGAACGCCGAGGCCTCGCACGCCTCGCAGACCACGCCGCCGGCGGCGCCGGAGAAGCCGAAGAGGTGCTCGCGCTCGCCGCACGAGGCGCACGCCGACAGCTGCGGGCCGAAGCCGGCGGCGACCAGCAGCTTCAGCCGGAACGCGAGCTGGTTGGCGAGCGTGGCACGCGCCGGTCCCGCCTCGAGCAGTCGCAGCTCGTTGCACAGCAGGTGGAAGACCTCCGGGTGCGGGTCCCCGGTCTCGAACAGGCGCGAGACCGCGTCGCACGCCCGGCCGGCGGCGTCGAGCGCGGCCGCGTCGTCGCGCAGGCGCGCATGGGCGTGGATCGTGTCGGCGCCCGTGACGGTCAGCAGGTCGCTGCGGCCTTCGTGCAGCTGCAGGTCCGCGTGGGTGAAGGGCTCCAGCCGCCCGCCGAACCGGCTGCGCGTGCGCCGAACGCCCTTCGCGATCGCGCCGACGCGGCCTCGCATCGGGGTATAGAGGTGCAAAATCCTGTCCGCCTCGCCGTAGCGCAGCGACCGCAGCACGACCGCCTCTGAGCGCAGCGGTCCCACTATACTTTGTAAAGCGAAATGGCCCAGATCACTGTGTACACCACCGAGCCGTGTTCGTTCTGCCTGCGCGTCAAGCAGCTGCTGGCGCAGCGGGGTGTGGTGTACGAAGAGGTCAACCTGTCCAAGGATCCCGAGGGTCGCGCACAGCTGGTGGAGCGCACAGGAATGCTCTCATTCCCGCAGGTCGTGATCGGCGACGAGGTGCTCGGCGGGTTCCGCGAGACGGTCGAGGCCGATCGCTCGGGCCGCCTTCGCCAGCTGCTTGCGGCGTAGCCGGTGCATTTCGCCCACGCCGCGCAGCTCCCGGCGCTGACCGCACTCCTGACCGAGGGACGCCCGCTGCCGCACGACTGTGCCACGACGCGCGCAGCCCTCTATCACCGGCTCCAGGGTTATGCCGTGCGCGCCGATCCGGCTTCACCGCTGCTCGATGCGCACCGCCAGATCGCCCTGTCGACCGCGCTGGTCCGCGCGCAGCTGCCGGACGCCGCGCGTGTGGTCGCCGACGCGGCCGGCGAGCCGCCGGTGCTCGTCAAGGGCCCGGCCGCCGCGGCGCTGCATCCCTCGCCCGAGCTTCGCGCGTATGGCGACCTGGACCTCGTCGTGCCTAAGGCGCAGCTGCGCCTGGCCGCCACGGCGCTGCAGGCGGACGGCTGGCAGCTCAGCCGCGCGCCGCGGATGGGCGTCGCAGGCGGCGAGCCTTGGCGGGGCTTCGCCGAGGCCTATGGCCACGAGCTCGGGCTCGGGCGCGAGATCGGGACGAAGGCGGTCGGCCTCGAGCTCCACTGGCGGCTGGTCGACGACCCCCGCGCGAACGCGCTGGATCGCGACGTTCTCGCGCGGGGCGGGGCCGCGCTGGACGGAGCGATCGTGCCCGCGACGGCGGAGCTGCTCGTCGCGCTCGCGCTGCACCTCGTCGCGCACCCCGACCGCCGGCTCGCGATGGTGCAGGACGTCGCGCTTGCGGCGCGGGCGGCCGACGTTTCACACGCGTTCGACGTCGCCGCGCGTCACGGCGTCGCGTGGGAGCTCCATCTCGCGCTCCACGCCGCCGAGCGGTTCGCCGGCCTCGCCGTGCAGCGATCGGCGCCGCGGCCGCCGAAACCGCCGCTCGGCCCGCTGCGCACCGCCCTGTGGTGCGCACCGCGCCCGGTCGCCGTCCACGTCGGGAGGCTCGCCGCGCTGAACGGGCGCGAGCGGCTGCGCTACATGGCCGCGGGGATCAGATCACTGCGTTGAACAGCGCCGCGGCGTGCGTCTGGCATCCGCGCGCGATAGACCGGCACCCGTTCGGCGAGGCGCGCGGACAGGGCGAACGTCCGCGCAACCGCCGGACCATCCGCCTGGGGCGCGTAGGCGTACAGGCTCGTGGCGGCGATCACGGGCGCCATCTGCTCGAGCGCGATCCGGTCGCCGCCGCGCTCGTCGAGCACGACGGCGGCGGCGAGGGGCACGGGAGCGGTCTGGTCGCGGCCGCGGTCGGCATGGACCAGGCGGCGCAGCGCACGCTCCCCCGGGCTGCGGAGCCGCGAGCCCGAAGGTCCGGGCCAGACGGTGACCGCATCGTCTCCCTCGAGCGACAGCACCGCGCTGTCGTCTCCGAGCAGGTCGCAGCCGCGTGCGGCGAGCTCCGCCGCGATCGTCGACTTCCCGCGCATCGTCTCGCCGCAGAACGCCACCGCCCTCCCGTCACGCGCCAGCACCGCCGCGTGCAGCGCGAGATCGCCGCGCTCGGCCAGCAGCAACGGCACGACCAGGCAGGCGAGCCGGTGCTCGAGGAACCCCTCGAAGCGCTCGTCCGGGCGCACCTCGACGAGCCCGGCGGCGACGTCCGCGTGGTAGCTGCCGGTCCCGGGACACCAGACGAGGATCCCTTCGCGGGTCCGCGCCACGGCCCAGACAGCGGGTTCGTAGCGAACGAGTCGCCCGTGCCGGGCGAGCAGATCCTCGTCGGTCGCCCGCACGCGGATCGTGCCCCGCGTCGCGGGCCCGCTGCGCGCGCGCGGCAGCGGCAGGTCGGACTCGATGGCGTACCCGTACAGTGTCGCCCCCATGGGAGGCGACATCGTAGGTGCGCCCGCACAGGTGCAGCGCGTCGGGTGGGCGGTGACCGAGACGGTGGCCGGCGAGACGGTCCTCCTCGATCCGGTCGGCGATCGCTACCTGCGCCTGAATGCGACCGGCGCCGTGATCTGGGATCTGCTCGCCGAGCCGTGCACACCCGCCGACATCGCTGAGGCCCTCTCCGAGCGCCACGGCATCGAGCGCGCCGTCGCCGAACGCGACGCGGCCGCGTTCCTGGACGCGCTGCGCGCCCGCGAGCTCATTCAGGACGTCTAAACCGGCAGGTCGACGGTGCCGTCGGCCGTCGACGGCAGATCGCCGGCGGCGAGCGCGGGGCGCAGGATGCCCCGCGCGGCCAACGAGCGGATCGTCCCGCGCACGTCGCGCTCGATCCGGTCCGGTGGCTCGGACGGGTACGCGGCCCGCAGCGCAGCCATCACGTCGGCCGCCGTGCCCGGCGAGCACGCGTCGAGCACAGTGAGCGCCGTCGCGTTGAGGCGCGTGATCGCGCCGGTGGCGGGGATCCGTACGTGCTGGCCGCTGACGCGGACCGCCCCGCTGCGGTAGCGGCGCGCGAGCGCAAGCTCGCGGGCGTGGGCGTGCGCGCCGGCGACACTCGCGTAGGGCCCAGGCTCACGCGCCCTCGCCTTGGCCGGGACCGGCGCGCTGAGCGCGGCGGCGCGCGCGGCGGCGGAGGTGCTCGCCGCGTCGGCGGGAACGTCGTCGTCGAGGTAGGGCACGACGTCCTGCCTGGCGTAGTCGCCGATGACGCCGAGCTTGCGGTCCCACGCCATCAGCTCCGGAGCGTCGAAGCCCTCGGCGATCCGCGCCCAACAGCTCGCCAGGCCGTCGCGTCGCGCGTCGCCGAACGAGAACGGGTTGATGGATTCGATCCGCACCGTGCCGCTCGGGCGCACGAGCAGGCTCAACGGCGTCCTTCGCGTCGGCCCCATGCCGTCGTTCACGGAGCCGGTGCGGACGCTGACGGGCATGCCCGGCCACTGCGCGCCGGCACGGTCGGCGATCCGCCGCAGGCGGGCCGAGTCGACCTTCCACTCGCCGCCGCGGGCCGCCGCGCCGGTGGGCACCACAGGCGTCATCTGCACCGACTTGACCCCGAGCTGCCAGCAGAGCTCGATCAGCGCCTCGGTCTCCGGCTCGGTGTCCGGAGTGACCACGTGCACGACCCGGACCGGCACGTCGCGCGACAGCATGCGGTCGATCCCGGCCACCCCGCGCGCCCAGCTCCCCGGCACGCCGCGGCTGCCGTCGTGGGTGGCCGAGGTCGCCCCGTCGAGCGAGACGAAGACGGAGAGGCCGCGGCATGCCGCGAGCCGGTCGGCCAGCGCGTCGTCGGCGAACCAGCCGTTCGTGTTCAGCGTCGTTCCCACGCCGGCGGCATCGAGCCGCTCGATCACGGCGAGGGTCAGCTCGCGGCGCAGCAGCGGCTCGCCCCCCGTGATCACCGCCTCCAGGACGCCGAGCTCGATCGCCTCGTCGACGATCGCCAGCCAGTCGGCGTCCGCCAGCTCGGGGGTGCGGGCCAGGGTGTGGCGCGGAGAGTCCGTGTAGCAGAAGCCGCAGCGCAGGTTGCAGGCGTGCGTGAGCTCCAGCTTGACGCCCACCGGCGACGCCGGAGGGCGTCCCGCGGGCGACCGCCACCGCGCCCGGCGCGCGACACGCCGGACCGGGGCGGGCAGGCGTTGCTGAAGCAAAGCCCTCAGGCGGGCGGCGAGACGGCGGCGCCGGCCGCAGTCGTGGCCGGGCTCTCCTTGACGTCGAGGTCCTCGACCTTCGGCGCCTCGTAGTCGGTGTCCTGCTGCTCGTTCTGGTCCATAGCGCGGCAGACTATCCGACGGTCCGGCGAATCCGAGGGCGTGGCTGGCAGGTCTCGCACGCATAGGTTCCGCGCCCGGCGGCGACGAACTTCACGATCTCGCTGCCGCAGCGCACGCAGGACTCGCCGCGGCGCAGGTGCACCAGGAAGCCGTTCTGGAACGCGCCCGACACGCCGTCGGGATGGCGGAAGTCGTCGATCGACGCGCCGCCGGCGTCGATCCCGGCCGCCAGCACCTCCTGCACAGCGGCCGCCAGCTCGTCGTACTGCGCCCGCTTGAGCGAGCCGGCCGGGCGCAGCGGGTGCACGCGCGCGCGAAACAGCGCCTCGTCGGCGTAGATGTTCCCGACGCCCGCGATCCGCCGCTGGTCGAGCAGGAACGCCTTGATCGGCGCGCGGCGGCCCTTCGCCAGCGCCCGCAGGGTCTCGCCCGTCAGCTCGGACCCGAGCGGCTCGAGGCCGACGCGGGTGGCGAAGAACGCCTTCAGCGCGTCCGAGCCGACCACGAGCTGGCCGGTCCCGAAGCGGCGCGGATCGCAGAACGCCAGCTCGTGCCCGTCGGACAGCACGAACCGCACCCGCCGGTACAGGACACCGGGCGCCGGGTCGAGCAGCAGCGTCCCGGTCATGCGCAGGTGCACGAGCAGGAAGACCTCGTCGGCCAGCTCCCACACCAGGTACTTGCCGCGCCGCCCGAGCTTCTCGACGACCCGGCCTTCGACGGCGTCGCGCAGCTCGGCGGGCGCCAGCGGTTCACACCAGCGCGGATCCTCGATGTCCAGCTCGGTGAGCACCCGGCCCTCCACGCGCGGCGCGAGGTGACGGCGAATCGTCTCCACCTCGGGCAGCTCGGGCATGTCCTTCAGCCTACGGAGCCTGCAGGCGCAGGCTCTTCACGAGCGGGCGAAAGGCGTCCCTGTCGACCTGCCCGAACACGGCCGCGGGCGCGAACGCGTCGACCACGACCTCGCCACCGAAGGCGTAGACGTGCGTCGAGCGCACGGTCTGCGGCTGCCCGGCCAGCGTCTCGGTGCCGCGCACCTGGATCGCCGGATGGCCGCCGATCCTCGTGATGGTGGTCTTGGCCTCCGTGAACGTCTGGTCGCGCGCCTTGGCGGCCTGCAGCAGGAGGTCGCGCGCCTGGGTCAGCTGCGCGCCGGTCTTCGGCAGGGGTTCCGTGCGCGGGTAGCGCCAGATCGCGATCTGCGCGGTGCCGGACTGGATCGTCGCCACCAGCGGCGCCTGCCCCGGCTGCACCTTCCACCCGCCCGGCGCGGCGAGCCTGATGCCCTGCGGCGCGAACGAAACGGCCGTCGCTCCCGAGGGCCGCGCGGGGACCGACATGTCGGGGGGCTTGGCCTGCTCGTTGCCACAGCCGGCGACGACCAGCAGGCAGGCGAGCAGCGGCAGGCGGCGCATCGCCGCGAGTCTGTCAGTCGGTCGCGCGTGGGTGCGCCGCGAAGTAGACGTCCTTCAGGCGCTCGGCCGACAGGTGCGTGTAGATCTGCGTCGTCGCGATGTCGGCGTGGCCGAGCATCTCCTGCACGGCGCGCAGGTCGCAGCCGCCTGCCAGCAGGTGGGTGGCGAACGTGTGGCGCAGCGTGTGCGGGCTCATCTTGTCGGCGAGCCCGGCCGCGCGCGCGTGGCGCTGGACGATCTTGTACAGCCCCTGACGTGTCAGCCCGCCGCCGCGCCGGTTGACGAACAGCCGCCGCTCCTCGCGCAGGCCGACCAGCTCGGGGCGGCCGCGCTGCAGGTAGGTCCGCGCGGCCGCGATCGCCTCGCGCCCAACCGGGACGAGGCGCTCCTTGGAGCCCTTGCCGCGCGCCCGCAGGACGCCGTGTCGCAGGTCGACGTCGCCGACGTCGAGGTCGATCGCCTCGCTGGCGCGCAGCCCGCACGCGTACATGAGCTCGAGCAGCGCGCGATCCCGGAGCGCCGAGGGATCCGTTCCCTTCGGCGCCCCGAGGAGCTGCGCCACCTCACCGCGTGTCAGGACCTGGGGAAGCTTCTGGCTCTTGCGCGGCGCGCGCAGATCGGCGGTCGGGTCGTGGTCGATGACGTTCTCGCGCCGCAGGTGGCGGTAGAAGGAGCGCAGGCAGGCGGCCTTGCGGTGCAGCGTGGCGGCCGACGCCGGTGCGCGTCCGTTGCCCCCCGTGCGAGCTCGGAGAGGAAGCCCGCGAGGTGCTCGTGGCGCGCGTCGAGCACGTCGACGCGGGCGCGCTGCAGGTAGTCGCCGAGCTGCAGGAGATCCGATCGGTAGGCCTCGAGCGTGTTGCGCGACAGCCCGCGCTCGTATTCCAGGTACGCGAGGAAATCGAGCACGTGGTGCTCGAAGCTGCGCTGGTCCGGCCGAGCCGGGGCGATCGCCATGCACCGTGGTTCGCCCCCGGACGGCGCTGTCCTCGCGCCTGCAAGGTCTCACCCACCGCGCTTACGGTTGTCGGATGATCCTCGAGCATCGAGGCGCCGCGCCCGCGATCGATCCGAGCGCCTACGTGGCGCCGACGGCGGTCGTCTGTGGCGACGTACGCGTCGGCCCGGAGGCCCGGATCCTCTTCGGTGCCGTGCTCACCGCCGAAGACGGCCGCATCGAGGTCGGCGCGCGCTGCGTCGTGATGGAGAACGCGCTGGTGCGCGGGCGCGGCCGGAATCCTGTCGTGCTCGGCGACGACGTGCTTGTCGGACCACACGCGCACGTGAACGGTGCGACCGTCGGCGCCGGGGCGTTCCTCGCCACGGGCACCGCGCTGTTCCCGGGCGCCCGCGTCGGGGCGCGCGCCGAGGTGCGCATCAACGGCGTCGTGCACGTCAACTCGGTGCTGCCAGACGACGGTCTCGTCCCGATCGGCTGGGTGGCGGTCGGCGATCCGGCGACCGTTCTGCCGCCGGACCGTCATGACGAGATCTGGGCGATCCAGGAGGGCCTGGACTTCCCGGGCACGGTCTACGGGCTCGCGCGCTCCGCGCCGGCGCGCGAACGGATGGAGCGCCAGGCGGCGTGGTTCGCCGCGCACCGCGCGGACTGCACGATCGAGCCGTAGCAGCCGCAATAGGGGTCAGACCCCGCAGTTGCAGACTGCAATAAAGGGGACAGACCCCTCAGTTGCAGGTTGCCGGCAGGGGGACTGGCCCTAGGTGGCGCGGCGGCGGTGGAGCTCCAGCAGCCCGATCCTCGTCTTGGAGTCCTTGACCGTGCCGAGCAGGTCCTCCAGGCGGTCGAGCGGCCAGCGCACGATCTCGATGCGCTCGTTCTCGTGCGTCTCGGCGTGCTGGTCGTACAGGGCGGTCGCGAGATAGAGGTGGACCTCCTCGTCGAGGATCCCCACGCTCGTCCAGAACGAGCCGAGCGACTCCCAGTGCTCGGCGCCCTTGCCGATCTCCTCGGCGAGCTCGCGCCGGCCGGTCTCCAGCGGCGACTCGCCCTCCTCGTCGAGCTTGCCCGCCGGGATCTCGAGCACGTCGGGGTCGTCGATCGCCTGGCGCGGCTGCCGGACGAGCCAGAGGTGCTCGTCGTCGTGGCAGACGATCCCGACTGCGCCCGGGTGGCGGACGATGTCGCGCTCGATCTCCTCGCCGTCGGCGTAGCGATAGCGGTTGTGCTCGACCCTGATGAAGTGCCCCTCGTAGACGGTCTCGCCGCCGAGGAGCTCGAACTGTCGCTCTGAGCTCACGCAGGCAACGTATCCGCGAGCGCCGCGCCGCATGCGAGCGCCGCCCGGAAGAACAGCGCGTCGTCGCGGCCCATCGACCGCGCCGGGAGGCCGCTGCCCAGGTACCCGTCCAGGTCGACCGGCAGCTCGCGGACCACGTGGTCGCCTGGGATCGACGCGGCGTCCCCGGCCGGGAACGCGACCGTCACGCGGGCGAGCAGCAGCGACAGCACCGTGACGCTGTGGTGGCTGAGCCCGCGGTGCCGGCGGCGCTCGTCGGAGCCGGACATCCGCGCGCACAGGACAACCGGGCAGCCGAGCGCGGCCGCGGCGTGCGCGCTGTCCAGCGCGGACATCCCGCCGTGGCCGAGCGCGGAGGCGGAGCCGAGGATGCCGGGGCCGGGCCCGCAGATCACCGCGTCCCATCCGCGCACCGCAATCGCGTGGTGGATCGCGCCGGCGGTGCTGATCGCCTCCTCCTCCCCGCCGAACGACGGCGCCGCGGTGATGTGCCCGGCAAGCAGCCCGCGCGCGCGCAGGTCGCGCACGACGCGCGAGTGGCCGCCCGGCAGCGCGCCGCCGGCGGTCTGGATGTATCCGACTCGCCCGTCGGACCGGCCCTGGGCGAACGCCCAGGCGATCGCCGGTAACTGTCCGTGGAGCCCGAACACCGCCGCCGGGCGATCCAGCGGGATCCGCAGCTCCTCGCTCTCGACCGGACGCACCGCGTGCTGCAGCGAGGTGTAGTTGAGCTTCATCACGTGCGCGCCCTGCGAACCCGCGCCGCCGAGCCCGCGCGTGAGGTTCACGTGCACGACGTCGAACCCGCCCGAGCCGAGCCCGAGGTCCACCGCCGCGGTGTTGACGACCACGTCGTCGCCGGCCGCACACCAGCCGAGCAGCTCGACATCGACGATCGCCCGGCGGCGCTGCCCGTCGACCTCGACGGTCACCCGCTGCTCGGCGGCAGGCGGGTGGTTCTCCACGTCCACGACGGTGCCACGGCGAAGCGTCAGCATCGGCCGGGAGACTAGTGTCGTGATTCCGAAGGGCGGTGGTAGGGGCTCGGATGGACCGTCGTCTGTGGGGCCGGCCGACGACGCAGCCTGTGCCGGTGGCACAGCCAGGGAAGCGGCTGGTTCCACAGGCGGCGAGACGCCGAGGAACTGCCGCCGAACTGACGAATCGCGACACTAAGCGCGTGGAGGAGACGCGCGTCAGCACGCTCGAGCTGTTCTTCGACCTCGTGTTCGTGTTCACGATCACGCAGCTCACGACCGTGCTGGTGCATCACCCCGACTGGGACGGGGTCGCGCAGGTCGCCGTGATGCTGTTCGCGATCTGGTGGATGTACGCGGGCTACGCGTGGCTGACGAACTCGATTGACCTCGCGCGCCCGACGTTCCGCCTCTTCCTGCTCGGGGCGATGTGCGCCTACCTGGTGCTCGCCCTCGCCATCCCGGACGCGTTCACGTCGACGGGCCTGACGTTCGGGCTGGCGTACCTGGCGATCATCGCGCTGCACCTGGGCCTGTTCACGCACGCGACCTCGGAGGTCTCGGCGCGGTCGATTCTCAGCGTCGGGCAGACGAACCTGATCTTCGCCGGCCTGATCGTCGTCGGCGGATCGATCGGCGGCACGGCCCAGTGGGTGATCTGGGTCGCCTCGGCGATCGGGCTGTGGGTGGTGCCCGAGATCCGCGGCGTCGGCGTCTTCGAGATCGAACCCGCGCACTTCGTAGAGCGCCACGGCCTCGTCGTCATCGTCGCGCTCGGTGAGTCGGTGGTCGCGATCGGCATCGGGACGGCCGGCCTCCCGGTCGATCTCGAGCTCGTCGGGATCGCCGTCCTCGGCCTGCTGCTCGTCGCCGGACTGTGGTGGACCTACTTCGCCGACGAGGAGGCGGTCGGCGAGGCGATGGCGCGCGCCGACCACGTCCGCCGCGCGCGCATCGGCGTCACCGGCTTCGGCTACTGGCACTTCGCGATGCTGCTGGCGATCGTCGCGGTCGCCGCCGCGCTGAAGAAGGCCACCGGGCACCCGTTCCACGAGGCGACCACGTTCGCGGCGGTCGCGCTCGGCGCCGGCGTCGCGCTGTTCCTCGGCGCCGACTCGGCCTTCCGGCGCGTCCTGCGCATCCGCGGCGGCCCGGCGCGCATGCGCGCGGCGCTCGTCGCGCCGCTCACGATCCCGCTCGGCCTCGTCGCCGCGGCAGCTCAGATCGCCGCGCTCGTCGCGCTGCTCACGGCGCTGGTGCTCAGCCGGCTGCCACTGCGTCGAGCAGCGCCAGCACGACGTCCAGCATCCCCTCCAGCGCAGCCACGCTGACCCGCTCGGTCGGCTCGTGGTTGCGCTCGGTGCCGTTGGCGAGGTTCGTGCACGCGAACCCGACCGCCTCGAGCGCGTTGGCGTCCGATCCGCCCCCGGTCAGGATCCGCTTCGGCGTGTAGCCGCAGGCGCGCAGCGCCTCCTCTGCGGCGAGCACGCTCGGCGCCGAGGCCGCGTGGCGGTAGCCCGTGAACAGCCGCTCGACCGCCACGTCCAGGTCGCACGCGCAGCTCGGCACGTTGGCGGCGTCGTGCAGGCGGTCGACCATCTCGGTCACGACCTCCTCGACGCGCGACTCGCTCAGCGAGCGCGATTCCGCCAGCAGCGTGCAGCGATCCGGAACGATGTTGGTCCCGCCCGCGCCACCGTGGATCGCCCCGACGTTCGCGGTCGTCTCCTCGTCCAGGCGGCCGAGCCTCATCGCCGCGATCGCGCGCGCGGCCGCCTCGATCGCGCTGCGCCCGTCCTCCGGGCGGATCCCTGCGTGCGCGGCTTTGCCGTGGAACGTGGCCTCGATGCGGTAGTAGGTCGGCGAGGCGACGACGACCTCGCCGATCGGCGAGGCGTGGTCGAGCACGTAGCCGAAGTCGGACCGCAGCTCACCGACGTCGAACGCCTTGGCGCCCGCCAGCGCGTTCTCCTCGGAGACCGTGAACAGCAGCTCGACGCCGACCGGCGAGCCCTCGATCGCGATCCGGTGCGCGAGGGCGAGCATCACCGCCACGGCTGCCTTGTTGTCGGCGCCGAGGATCGCCTCGTTGCGATTGGTCCAGCCGCCGTCCTCGCAGACCGGCTCGATCGCGACGTCGCCGTGGGGCACGGTGTCGAGGTGCGCGCACAGCACGATCGAGCGCTCCGACCGGCCTGGCATCCGCGCCAACAGGTTGCCGGCGTTCGCGCCCACCTCCGGGCCGGCGCCGTCCTCGCTCACCTCGAGACCGAGCGCGCGCAGCTCCGCGGCCACGCGGTCCGCGCAGGCGCGCTCGTTCCCGAACGCCGACGGAATCGCGCACAGCTCGGCGAACAGGTCATTCAGCCGCCGGCGCTCGACCTCGGAGGCCGGGCGCACTAGTTGTTGGACGCGCCGCGCGACGCGCGGATCTCGTCCGCCACCGCCGGCTCCCCGCCGGTGGCGTGCTCCTTCGCCGCTGCGACGAACTCGCGGAACAGCGGCGCCGGGTTCTCCGGGCGCGACTTGAACTCGGGGTGGAACTGC
>VAYD01000182.1:5453-9395 GCA_005883905.1 Actinomycetota bacterium | reverse complement strand
CGGTCAGCGCGGAGTAGTGCGTCAGCCAGGCCCCCTGAGGGATGAGCGTCCTGGTGATGTAGGGGGCGTGCTTGGGCGTGACCTGGTTGATGCTCGTGTTCTCCCCGACGATCAGGAACACGTGCCCGAAGGCGGGAACGCCGTCGAGCGAAGCTGCCCCCGCCGATCGCGGCGCGAGCGCGCCGATCGCCAGGGCCGCGCACAACGCGAGGGCGACGACCGATGCACAGAGTCGGGACATCGCTAGCGCCAGATCGTCGTGATCGCGGTGGCCGTGCGCGCGTGCGCCAGCGGGGCGACACCGAGGCCCAGCGCCAGCGTGCGCTCCAGGCCGTAGTGGTCGTGTCGCGTCGCGTCGGTCGATCCCGGGCGCACGAGCGGGCCGAGGATGGCGGCGAGCACGTGCCCGGGCTGCTGCGGCGGATCGGCGCCCTCGTCCCAGGTGATCACGATCACGCCGTCGCTGCCGAAGGCCGGCGACGCTTCGATCCGCGGGATCTCCTGCGCGAGGAAGTCGTCGAACTGGCGCACCCGGTCGCGCGTGCCGCACGGGTCGTGGCCGTCGGCGCAGTCGTTGGGGACCACCACGTTGAGATTCCCGAGATTCCCGGTGCGCAACGCCTGGTCGAAGGCGCTGGTGTCGTCGGGGCCAGTCGTGCCCATCGGCAGGTCGTTGTCGCGGCACGGCGCGGCGGGCGCGATCGCCTCGTCGACCCTGCCGCCCTGCAGCTGCGTGAAGTAGAGCGCCGGGTTGTGGTGGGCGGAGTAGATGTTCCTTGCCCAGGCCGCGCCGTCGTCGATCGGGCCGCACGGGTTGGCCATCGACTCCTCCCAGTCGCGCCACGACCGGCCGGTCGCGCTGAGCTGTGAGAACAGGTTGCCGACGCGCTGGTGGCAGTGATCGGGCAGGTCGTTGTTCGCCTCGCACTTGGTGAACTGCCCGGACACCATCGCGATGTACTGGCCGAGCGAGCTGGACCTGACGAACGAATGGTCATTGGTGAGCCACGCTCCCTGCGGCTTCACGGTCCCCGTGAGAAACGGGGCGTGCGCGGGCGTGATCTGCGCGTAGCTCGTGTTCTCGCCGATCACGACGAACACGTGACCGAAGCGGGGAACCCGCGCGTCAGCCGGCGGCGCCGTGACTGCCGTCAGCGCCGCAAGCCAGACCATTGTCGACGCAACGGCCATGCGGCGCGTGCGGAACAATCGGACTCCTTGCTCGGCGATGGACCCTCCAGGATCCCGGACGCATCCTGACGGCCGCCTGAATACGGCCGAGGCGGCAGTTCTACGTCGCTCCTCGTGGGTGCTCCGTGGGAGAGCTTGGTACCGACCGCTGCAGAAAGGCCGGCCGTCAGGGTCACGTCTCCTCCCTGCGGATGAGACGCCACCGGAAGCTCATCCCGGCGCCACCTGCCTGATCCGCCGCCCGCCTCATGTGCGCGGCGGGCATGGCGAGCACGATGCTGGCCATGCTTACGAACACAAACACCCACACGGATGCATTCGCCGTGGAGACCAGGGGACTCGGCAAGCGCTTTGGCGGCCGAGTGGCGCTGGAGAGCGTCGACCTCGAGGTCCCGCGCGGCTCTGCGTTCGGCTTCCTTGGCGCCAACGGCGCCGGCAAGACGACACTGATTCGCCTCCTGCTCGGCCTGGCCGAGCCGACGGCAGGGCAGATGCGCGTGCTCGGGCGCGACGTTCGCGGCGATCGTGCCGCGGCGCTCGCTCGTGTCGGAGCGATCATCGAGGAGCCGCGGTTCCACTCGCATCTGAGTGGCCGCGAGAACCTCCAGGTCCACGCGGCGGCGCGGGATCGTAGCGCTCGCGGACGTATCGATTCCTCGCTGGAACGCGTCGAACTGACAGCTCGGGCGGACGACAAGGTCAAGACCTACTCGTTGGGCATGCGTCAACGCCTCGGCGTCGCGCGCTGCCTGCTGAGCGACCCGGAGCTCTTGATCCTCGACGAGCCGCTCAACGGCCTGGACCCGGCGGGCATCCTCGAGATGCGCGGGCTCATCCGCGACCTGGTCGCAGAGGGGTGCAGCGTCCTGCTGTCCTCGCACCTCCTGGATGAGGTGGAGAAGACGTGCGACTACGCGGCGATCGTCGACACGGGTCGCGTCGTGGCGCAGGGCGCGATCGGCGAGCTCGTCAACGGCGGCCCGCGCACGATCGACATCGTGTGCCACAACCCGATCGAGGCCGCCACGCTGCTCGCTGCGATCCCCGGCGTCGGTCGTGCCACCGATCACGACGGCACGCTGCGCGTGACGCTGGCGCCCAAGGCGCCGGCGAATCGCGAGATCGTCACGGCGATGCTGCGCCGCCTGCTGGACCACGACATCGCCGTGGAGCGCGTCGCGCCCCAGGTGGTGTCGCTCGAGGACCGATTCCTGACCATGACCACCCGACTGGGAGACCGCCTCTGATGCTCGACCTACGACTCATCAACGCCGAGATCCTCAAGCTGCGCCGCCGGCGCGGCATGCTCGCCATTGCGCTGCTGTGCACGGTGGGCTTCGCCACCATCGCGTTCATCGTGACGGCGATCCAGCACGCTGGGGATCCAACGAAATATGCCCCCGCTGGGGGCCTGAAGGCATACCGCGATGTCTTGGGCGGGCTGGAGATGCTGGTCCTGATCATGGGGACGATCGTCGGTGCGACGGCCGGCACCCAGGACATCGAGTCCGGCGTGTTCCGCGACCTAGTGGCTACCGGTCGCTCGCGCATGGCCCTGTTCGGCGCGCGCGTCACCGGGGCCCTGGCCGTCACGATCCCGATCGCCGCGCTCACCGCGCTGGTCGTCGGTGCGGCATCCATCGGGCTCGCCGACGGCACGCCGACGCCCGACGCCGGTGACCTCGTGTCCGGCTCGGCGTTGGCGCTTGGCGCCGCGGCGCTGGCAACTGCCGTGGGCGTGGGAACCTCCGCGCTCGTCGGATCGCGCGGCCCGGTCATCGGACTGCTGCTCGGTTTCTTCCTGGCCATCCAGCCCCTGCTGCTGAGCATGAGCTTCCTGGGCAGCACGCGCAACGTGATCCCGGGGGCGGCGCTCGACGCCGTCGGCGACATGCCGCGTTACGGCCTGGACGTCTCAGCCGGCATGGGCGTGGCCGTGCTCGCCGCGTGGGTTGCGGCCTCAGTGGGAGCAGGCGCGTGGCGCACGAGGACGCGCGAGATCTAGGCCGACCTCGCGCCCACAGGGCTCTGGGCCGGGGCTACGCTGAACGCGTGTCTCCGGCCCTTCCCGCGTGGCTGCGCCGGCCGTCGCCCCTCGCGATCGACCTGGCGCTGACGCTGCTGGTCGGGCTGCAGTCCGTCGGCTCGGCGGTCGACCGGGGGATGGACGAGGACAAGGCGTTTGTCGGCGCGCTGTTCGGGCTGGCGGTCGCCGCGCCGCTCGCCTTCCGGCGGCGTGCGCCGCTCGCCGGGCTCGCCGTGGTCATCGCGGCCGCGCTCGCGACGCCGGTCGAGCTGTCGTTCGAGCCGTCGGTGATGATCCTGCTCTACACGATCGGCTCGACCCGGTCGTGGGAGCTCACGATCGCGGCTGTGGGTGCCGTCGTCGGGGCGGGCGCGATCTACGCGGCGACCGGCGGCTCGGACATCGGCGGCATCGTCGTCCTGGCGCTGCTCTCGGTCGTGGCGTCGGGCGTCGGCCTGTATGTCGGAAGCAAGCGCACGGGCATGGACGCTCTGCGCGAGCGGGCCGAGCGGCTGGACCGCGAGCGCGAACTGCTCGCCGAGCGCGCGGTCGCGGAGGAGCGCGTGCGTATCGCGCAGGAACTACACGATGTCGTCGCCCACAACGTCTCGTTGATCGTGGTGCAGGCGCAGGCGCTCGGTGTCACGGCGGCCGACGAGGGCGTGCGTGAGGCGACCGACGGGATCGCCGACCTCGGCAGACAGACGATGACCGACATGCACCGG
>VAYD01000182.1:4964-5414 GCA_005883905.1 Actinomycetota bacterium | reverse complement strand
GGCGCCGTTCGAGCCGCAGCCGGGGCTCGGGGACCTCGACGTGCTGCTCTCGAACTCGCGCGCCGCGGGCGTCGACGTGAAGATGACCGTCGCGGGGAAGCCGCGGGCGCTTCCGCAGAGCGTCGACCTCTCGGCGTTCCGCATCGTGCAGGAGGCGCTGACGAACGTGATCAAGCACGCCGGTGGCGCGCGGACGACGGTGACCGTCGACTACGGCGATCGGGCGCTCGAGCTGACGATCGTCGACGAAGGCGAGGGCGTGGCCCGCAACGGCTCCGGCGCCCCAGGCGGCCACGGGCTCGTCGGGATGCGCGAGCGTGCCACCCTTTTTGGCGGCACGCTCAGAGCCGGCCCGCGCGACAGCCGCGGCTTCGAGGTCCGCGCGTCGTTGCCCTACAGCGAGGAGGGCACGTGAGCCGCCTGCGTGTCGTCATCGCCGATGACCAGCCG
>VAYD01000182.1:0-4916 GCA_005883905.1 Actinomycetota bacterium | reverse complement strand
CGCTGAGGCCGAGAACGGGGAGGAGGCCGTGCGCGCGGCGCGCGAGCACTCGCCGGACGTCGTGCTGATCGACATCCGGATGCCGGAGATGGACGGCATCGAGGCGACACGCCGCATGCCCAACCAGCGTGTGCTGATCCTGACGACGTTCGGGCTCGACGAGTACATCATCGACGCGCTGCGCGCGGGCGCCAGCGGCTTCCTGCTCAAAGACGCTCCGACCCATGAGGTGATTGCCGCCGTGCGCGCGGTCGCGGCCGGCGACGCGGTGCTGTCGCCGGTGGTCACGCGTCAGCTCCTCGACCAGGTCGGGCGGCGCCTGCCCGCGCCGGTCTCGAAGACACCCGATGCGGTGGCGGCGCTGACCGAACGCGAGCGCGAGGTCCTGCGGATGATGGCCGGCGGGATGACGAACGCGGAGATCGCCGAAGCGCTCGTCGTGTCCGAGGCGACGGTCAAGTCGCACGTGTCGAACCTGCTCGGCAAACTCGGCCTGCGCGACCGCGTGCAAGCGGTCATCTTCGCTTACGAGTCGCGCCTGATCGCTCCGGCCGACGGCTGAAGCGCCGAGATCCCGGTGGCCGATAACGAGCGCGCCGAGACAACACCTCGGCCAACGGAGCCGTCGTTGGACCGAAGCTGGCGGCTGCTGCACATCAAGTCGGTCAGCTGAACAGCAAAGAGCCGCCCGCCAGCTCCGCGATGCGTCCAAAGCATCAGGTCAGCGGAGTCTGTTGGCGTGGGCCTGAGCGCGCCGCGCTGCCTCACGGGCCCGGTCCCCTGCGAGACGCTCCTTCGCAGCCGTGTCGTGTCGCCCGGCCTGCTCGTCCCGCTGGGCGTGGTCTTCGGCGAGGACGGCACTCCGATCGAGGACTCGGGCCGTGTGCTCAAAAGTCGCCGACAGGCGCTGCTCAGCCTGCCTCACTTGCTTCTGCAAGTCGTTGGGAGCGGGCACGAGTGTCTTCGTGCTACCCCGCGACGACATCGGTGGACATACGGCACCGGCCCCGCAGTCAAAACCAGTGCCCCAGACCTCCCGCCGTGTGGCGCAGCTGCGCCGTTGGTGGCAATCCGGTCTGAGCTAAGCATCCCGGCCGCAGGGCCAGCGCGGTTCCGACAGTACTCCGAACCCGGGGCGCTCCACCGCATCCGTTCTGGGCGCGACACGAGAGGTAGATCTCCAACGCGTTGTCGCGGCGCCGAATCCGCAATACGCTCGGTCCGACAGTTCCTACGACCGGAGCGCCGAGATGCAGCACGAGCACACGGAACACGTGGCCGCTCCACCGGACGCGGTCTACGCTGCGATCGCGGACGTGTCCAACCTCCCTCGGTTCGTCCCGCAGATGACGTCGGCGCGCGCGGCGGATGATGGACGGGTTGAGGTTGACGCGCGCTACGAAGGACGTGAGCAGCACGGGGAGGCGTCGTTTTCGACCAACGACGCAGAGCGGCGGATCGAATGGGGCGCAGCGAGCGGATACCGCGGCTGGATGAAGGTCGACCCCGACGGCGAGGGCTCGCGTCTGACGTTGTTCCTCGAGACGCGCCACAGTGATGAGAGCGACCACGACATCGCCGCGACGCTGGACGCGATCCGCATGCTGGTCGAGTCAGAGGTCTAGCAACGGCTACCGAGCGTACGGGGCGAGCGCCGGCTCGCCCGGCGCCTTCGGACCCGTCGGGCCCAGGAGTCCGATGAGCGTCCCGGTGTACGCCGCGAGCCGCGCCTCCGCGTCGGCGCGATCGACGCCGGGCATCGTGTCGTCCTTGCAGATCGCCGCCGCACGGAGGCGCTTGCCGCCGGCGGGTCCGCGGTGGTCGAGGGCGTCGAGCACGATGCGATAGGCCGGGCCGTCGAAGGGCATGTCGTTGTGCTGTGCGACGTCGGTCGGGCAGAAGTCCTGCAGGACGAAGTTGCGCGTGGTCGGGCCGGCGGGCTTGAACGCGGCCTGGTCTGGACCGACGAACACCTTGTCGGCGCGGGTGGCGACGGACGTGAAGGGCACTTTGCCGATGGTGTCGCCCCCGCGGTCGAGCGCCGCAAGGAACCTCGACGAGCTCATCATCTGGTACAGCGAGGCGGCGCAGGAGTTCGGCGCCACGCACGCTGTGTCCGGGTAGATCGCGCCGTGGTTCGGCGCGACGAGCAGGATCGCGTCGGACACCAGGGGACGCAGGCTCGGCCACCAGCGCAGCGCCCAGCGCGCTTCGAGGCCGCCCTGCGAGTGGCTGATGATCGCGACGCGGCGCTGGCTGCGCCGGGCCATCTGGCGGATGGCGAAGACCACGTACTGCGCCGAGACCTGGATGTCGCCGGCCGCTTTGTCGGGCAGGTCGACCCAGCACACGCGCCGGCCGGTGGTCGGCAGCGTCTTGGCGTAGTTCCAGCTCATGTTGATCGCGCTGTCGGCGAACGTGCCGTGGATCAGCAGGACGGCGTCCTTACGGGCGTGGGCGAGCGAGCGGTCGCAGGTCAGCGCGGCGCGCAGCTTCGGCTTGGCGACCGTCAGCGCCGGCTCCTTGCCCGAGGCGACACCTGCGGCGACGAAGACGAAGACGAGGGCGAGGACGACGCAGCGCTTGAGCATGCCTAGACAAATACATGATTTGTCAAGTCATGTCAACAGACTGCGAAATCGTCTATAATCGCGACATGACCGAGACTCGCCTCGAACGCGCGCTGCGCGCCGCGCCACGGCCGACGCCGGTTGACGCCCTCGCCCTCGCCCGGCTGCGCTGGCTGGCCGGCGAGCGGTTGGACATGGGCGCGCTCGCCAAGGAGCTCGGCATCAGTCGAGCGACGCTGTACAGCTGGGTGGGATCGCGCGAGCGGCTGATCGGCGAGGTGCTGTGGTCGTTCGCCGAGCAGGGCATGGCCCAGGCCAGGGCAGAGGCCAGCGGTACCGGCGCCGACTACATCGTCGACGTCTTCGACCGCTTCACGCACGCCAATGCGTCGTTCGCGCCGCTGCGGCGATTCATCGAGCAGGACGCCGAGCTGGCGCTGCGCGTGCTGACGTCGAAGCAGGGCCCGGTGCAGGAGCGCATGATCGCGGTCGCGCACGAGCTGCTCGCCGAGCAGGTCGATGCGGGAGCACTCGAGCCGGCGCTCGACGTCGAGACGCTCGCCTATCTCCTCGTGCGCGTCGCCGAGTCGTTCATCTACAGCGACATCATCACCGGGACTGAACCCGACGTGGAGAAGGCGATCGACGTCGTCCGGGTCCTGCTGCACTCGCCGCCCCCGCCGCCGCGGCGGCCCGTCGACGGATAGTGCAAGTTTCCGCCGCCTCGAACGTTCGTGTTCGCAAATGCGTGTCACGACGAAGTTGCTCCGGGTATCGGCGATCGCGATCGCGGCGATGGCGGCCGCAAGCGCCGCCGCGGCCCAGGCCGCCACGACGCCGGCCATCGAGGTCGTGTCCAACCGCGCGGACCTGATCTCCGGGGGCGACGTGCTGATCAAGGTCGCGCCGCCCGACGGCGTCTCCGCGTCGGAGCTGCACGTCCGCCTCAACGGCATCGACATCACGGACGAGCTCGACCCGACAGGCGGCGAGCTCGGGGGCCTTGTCACCGGGCTCAACCTCGGCAGCAACACGCTCAAGGCGACGGTGCCCGGCGGAGCCTCGACCAGCCAGACGATCGTCAACCACGCCATCGGCGGCCCGGTCACCTCGGGGCCGCAGATCCAGCCGTGGCAGTGCGAGGACGGCGCTGTCGATGCACAGTGCAACAAGCCGACGACGTACTCGTACGAGTACATCTCGTCGACGACGGGGCAGATGCGGTCCTACGACCCGGCCAACCCGCCGAGCGACGTCGCGACGACCACGACGCAGAACGGGCAGATGGTGCCGTTCATCGTCCGGATCGAGACGGGCTACCAGGACCGCGACCAGTACCAGATCGGCGTCCTCTACCAGCCCGACAAGCCGTGGACGGCGCTCCAGCCGCAGCCGCAGTTCGTGCACAAGCTGCTGATCACGCACGGCGCCAGCTGCGGGATCGAGCGCCAGTCGGGCACCGCGCCGAGCGTCACCGGCGACACGGTCGGGGTGCCGAACGGGCCGGGGCTCGGCAACAGCCCGACGACGGCGCTCGGGCTGGGCTTCGCGGTGATGTCGACGGCGCTCGACAACGCCGGCCACAACTGCAACGTCGCCACCGAGGCCGAGTCGCTGATCATGGCCAAGGAGCACCTGATCGAGCAATACGGGACGCTGCGCTACACGATCGGCACCGGCTGCTCGGGCGGGTCGCTGGCGCAGCAGCAGATCTCCAACGCCTACCCCGGGATCTACCAGGGGATCCTGCCCCAGTGCTCGTTCCCCGACAACTGGTCGACCGGGCAACAGCTCGCCGCCTACAACCTGCTGCGTCACTACGAGGAGCATCCGGACCAGTGGGGGACGGGGATCGTCTGGACGCCGCTGCAGTGGGCGGCCGTCGAGGGCCACCCGAACCACGTCAACGCGGTCATCTTCGACTCGGTCTACTGGACGGACCTGGGCGTGCCGGACGACGGCTGCGCCGGCGTTCCGGCGCAGGACGACTACAACGCGCAGACGAATCCGGGCGGCGTGCGCTGCAACCTCGCCGACTACATGATCAACGTCTTCGGCCCGCGGCCGCAGGCGCTGTGGGGGCCCCAGGAGCAACAGCTCGGCCACGGCTTCGCGGGCCTGCCGCTCGGCGACCTCGGCGTGCAGTTCGGCCTGAACGCGCTGAAGCAGGGGCTGATCACGCCCGCGCAGTTCGTCGACCTCAACGCGAAGGTCGGCGGCGTCGACATCGACATCAACCACACGCCGGATCGCAGCCTCGCCAACGAGCCCGCGCTGCAGCGCGCCTACCGCAGCGGTTCGATCAACGAGACCAACAACCAGAAGGGCCTCGCGATCATCGACCTG
>VAYD01000181.1 GCA_005883905.1 Actinomycetota bacterium | reverse complement strand
GGTGGAACGTGCTCTTGACCACCTCGGCGCCGTGCAGCTCCATCTCGACGGTGACCGCCAGGCGCTCCTGCCCGGGCACGAGCGAGCACGCGCCGTTGGACAGGATCTCGGGGAGCATCGGCTCGACCGCGCCCGGGACGTACACGCTCGTCGCGCGCTGGTAGGCCTCGCGGTCGATCTGCGAGCCCGGCCTGACGTAGGCGCTCACGTCGGCGATGTGGACCCAGATCCGCCAGCGGGATGGGTGGGAATTCCCATCAATCTGCTCGGCCGAGACTGCATCGTCGAAGTCCTTCGCGGTGACCGGGTCGATGGTGAACGTCGGCAGGTCGCGGAAGTCGGTGCGGTCGCCGGGCTCGACGGTCTCGCTGGCCTCTTTCGCGGCGCGCTCGACGCCCGGCGGGAACCGCCGCGCCAGCCCGCGGTCGATCATGAGCGCCTCGATGACGTCGCGCGCGACCTCGGGCTTGCCCAGGACGCGGTCGATCTTCGCGCGGCCGCTGCCGCTGCGCAGCACCACCAGCGAGCCTGGCCGCGCGTTGCGGTCGCGGTCGACGGCGATCGAGCGGTGACGGTCGCCGCCGTGGCGCGGGAAGAACGGGATGCCGACGAGGAAGCGGCCGCGCTTCTCGAGGACCGCGACGGTCCTGCCCCTCACTGGGCCTCGCCCGCGACCACGCTCAGGGCACGGTCCAGCGCCTCGTCGCGCGGCGTCTTGGGGTTGTCTGCAGCCTTGACGTCGGGCTGGATGCCGGCGCCCGGCGTCACGCCACCGCCCCCGAGGTTGTGTCCGTTCGGCGTGAAGTACTGGCCCGCGGTGATGTCGAGCGCGCCGCCGTTGTGCAGCTCGATGACCTCCTGGAAGACGCCCTTGCCGAACGTGCGCGTCCCCACGACCTCTGCGCGCTTGTGGTCCTGTAGCGCGCCCGTGACGATCTCGGACGCCGACGCGGTGTCGCGATCGACCAGCACGACGAGCGGCGTCCTCGGCGCGACCGTGTCGCCGGTGGCGTTCAGGGTCTGCGGCGCGACGCCGCGCCCGCGCAGCGACACGATCTTGCCCTTCGGGATGAACGCGCTCGCGACGAGCTGCGCCTCCTTCACCAGGCCGCCGCCGTTGTGGCGCAGGTCGAGCACGATGCCCCGCGCGCCCTGCTTCAGGCGCCGGTGGATCGCGTCGTAGACCTGCGCGTGGGCCCCGGGCGTCGTGAACGTGTCCAGCCCGATGACGGCGAGCTTCTTGCCGTTCACCGTCCGCAGCGCCGAGGCGACCACGGGCGCGATCACCGTCGCGCGCGTCAGCGTGGCGCGGCGCGGCTTGCCCTTGTGCACGACGGTGATCGTCACGTCGGTGCCAGGCGGGCCCTTGATGATCGACGTCGAGTAACTCGACGGCTTGCCCTTGAGCGACTTGCTGCCGACCGCCGTGATCAGGTCGCCGGCCTGCAGGCCCGCGCGCTTGGCCGGCGATTCGTCGAAGACGCGGACGATCCGCAGACCGCGCGGGTGTTCCGCGACGTCCAGCCCGATCCCGGAGAAGCGCGAGTTCGAGAAGTCCTGGAACTGCTTGTACTCCTTCGGCGTGAAGTAGTTCGAGAAGCGGTCGTGCAGCGACGACACGATGCCCTTCACCGAGTCGTCGGCCAGCTGCGACTCGGGGATCGAGCGGTAGTACGTGTCGCGGATGTCCTGGATCGCCTCGCGCACGACGCGGGTGTCCTGGTCGCGGACGAGCGGATCGCGGATGAACCCGGGAAGCCGATCGGGGTGGCCACCCAGGTAGATGCCCGCCGCGAGCAGGACGATCGCGGCGGCGACGATGGACAGATAACGCGGCATGCGAGCCGCGCATGGTGACAGGCGCGGCTAACTAAACCCTTAGGAAGCGCCGCAGCGAGAGGCCGGAGCCGGCGGCGGAAACCGCGACGCTGGCCCCGAGCAGGAGCGCGGCGAGCGCGAAGAACGGCATCGTCTTCGGGGCCGCGATCAGCGCGAAGTCGTTCGACAGCGGGTCGATCAGGGCGACCTTGCCGACCGCGAGCAGCAGCACCGCCATCACACCGCCGATCGCGCCGAGCGCGACGCCCTCGATCATGAACGGCCAGCGGATGAACCAGTCGGTCGCGCCGACGAGCTTCATCACCTCGACCTCGCGCCGGCGGCTGAACAGCGACAAGCGGATCGTGTTCGACACCAACAGCACGCTCGCGAGCACGAGCAAGGAGGTGAGGATCACCATCGCCCACTTCACGAGCTTGGTGACCGTCAGGATCTTGTCGGTCTGGTCCTTCTCGTTGCGCACGCGCTCGATCGACTGGTCAGCGAGCTGGCGGTGCCCCGCGGTGTTGCGGGGCGCGAGCGAGTTGAGGATCGCCCCGATGTTGTCGGGGTCGTCCGGGGTCACGCGGAAGGTGTCGGGCAGCGGGTTCGAGCCCAGGAGCTTGTACGCCTCCGGGTTGCGCGCGGACTCCTGCTTGTAGGCCTGCCCCTTGGAGACGTACTCGACCTTCTTGACGTGCGGCGTGTTGTTGTCGATGCGAGCGCGGACGCGCGCGATGTCGCTGCTGGTCGCGTCGCGCTGCATGTAGACGTCGAGCAGCACGCGGCCGCGGACGGTGTTCGCGGCGCCCGTGGTCGCCTGCACCATCGGGATGAACACGCCGAGCACGAGCAGCGTGACCAGCATGCTCGCCATCGCGGCGAAGCTCGGGATCGGGTTGCGCCGGATCGAGCGCAACGCCTCCTTGACGAAGAAGCCGGGCTTCATCGCCAGGCCTCGTCGACCTCGTCGAAGGGATCCTTGGGCATTCGCTGTGGCTCGGGCGCAGGTTCGCCGCGCATGAGCGCGCCGAACTCCGATGTAGAGAGATCCCGCCCACCCCCGCGCCGACCGTACATCGCGTCGGCCTCGTCGCGCACGATGCGGCCGCGCTCGAGCTCGATCACGCGCCGGCGCATGCGGTCGACCATGTGCGAGTCGTGGGTGGCGACCAGCACCGTCGTGCCGGTTCGGTTGATGCGGTACAACAGCTGCATGATCCCGATCGAGGTCTCGGGATCGAGGTTGCCGGTCGGCTCGTCCGCCAGCAGCAGCGGCGGGTGGTTGACGAACGCGCGCGCAACCGAGACGCGCTGCTGCTCGCCGCCGGAGAGCTGGTCGGGGTAGTTGTGCAGCTTCGTCGCGAGGCCCGTCAGGCGCAGGATGTCGGGCACCTTCGCGCGGATCTCCTTGCGCGATCGCCCGGTCACCTGCAGCGCGTAGGCGACGTTGTCGTGGACCGTGCGGTTCGGCAGCAGCTTGAAGTCCTGGAAGACCACGCCGAGGTTGCGCCGGTAGTACGGCACCTTCTTGTCCTCGATCTCGCTGAGGTCGCGCCCCGCCACGACGATGCGACCGCCCGTCGTCTCGTGCTCCTTGAGCAGCAGGCGCATGATCGTCGACTTGCCCGAGCCGGTCTGGCCCACGATGAAGACGAACTCCCCGCGGGCGATCGAGAACGTCGCGTTCTCCAGCCCGACGTCCCCTGACTCGTAGGTCTTGGAGACGCCGCGGAACTCGATCACGGCGTTCGGGTCGGGCTGCCTGCGCTCGGGCTGGGCAACGGGTTTGCGCTGGATCTCTGTCGCGGCCATCGTCGAACACGGTACTGGCCGAAGCTCGCCAATCCTGCTTCGTGCAAGGGCGCGTGCAGGTGGATGTGTAGCTTTGAGGCAATGGCCAAGATCACCTCGGAGACCCTCGCCAACGGGCTCCCCCTGCACCGCATCTCCATCCCCGGCACCCGCGCGGCGACCGTGCTCGTCGCGTTCGACGCGGGTGCGCGCACCGAGCGCCCCGAAGAGAACGGGATGGCCCACTTTCTGGAACATCTCGTGTTCAAGGGCGGTCAGAAGTTCGACGACTACCGCAAGGTCAACGAGACAGCGGAGCGAATGGGCGCGACGCTCAACGCCTACACATCGCATGACCTCGTCGCGTTCCACATCACGTGCCGCGCCGAGACGGTCATGGAGGCGACCGACCTGCTGACCGACTTCGTCGGGCGCCCGAAGATCGACCAGGACGAACTCGACCGCGAGCGCGGCGTCGTGATCCAGGAGATCCAGCGCTACAAGGACCAGCCCGCCGCCGTCGCGGAGGAGCTCGCCGACCAGGCGGCGTTCGGCGACCACCCGCTCGGGCGCACCGTGCTCGGGCCCGAGGAGCACCTGCGCACGTTCACGCGCGACGCGATCGTCGGCTTCCGCGAGCGCCGCTGGGCGGGAGCCCGCGGCGGGGCGTTCATCGCCGGCAACGTCGAGCACGCCAACGGGGCGTCGGCCGAGCTCTTCAACCGCTTCCCGACACTGGCCGAGCCGGGGCCGTTCGAGCCGGCGCCGGCGTTCGATCCGGGCAAGCTGGTCAAGGAGCGCGACACGAACCAGTCGCACCTGCGGATGATGTACGTGCCGCAGATCGACCCGACCGACCCGCGCCAGCGCGCGGCGCTGACGATCTACGCGACGCTGCTCGGAGGCTCGATGGGCTCGCGCCTGTTCGACGAGATCCGCGAGCAGCGTGGCCTCTGCTACTCGGTCTACGCGGTCGACCACGTCTTCAGCGACCTGGCAGTGCTGCAGCTCGGGTCGGGCCTGGAGTCGTCCAAGTGCGCGGAGGCCTACAGGCGCATGCGCGAGATCGTCGGCGAGCTGAAGACCGACGGCCCGACCGAGGAAGAGGTCGCGCGGGCGCGCGCCTACGCCGCGGGCCGCCGGGTCCTGGCGTTCGAGAACACGAACGCGGTGGCCCGGTACGCCGCCGGGCAGGCCGTCGTCTACGGCGAGGACATCGATCCGGACGCCGCCATCGCGGCCCTGGACGGGGTCACGTTCGATGAGGTTCGGGCGATCGCCGACGCCGTCGACCCCGAGCAGCTGGCCGTCGCCTGCGTCGGACCGCACGAAGTGGACGAGTTCTAGGACCGGCGCAATACTGCGGGCGTGGCCGCCGCAACCGACGGGCTGAACGACCGCGAGCTCGACCGGTACGTGCAACGCGTCTCGGACCGCTGGCCGCTCGAGCGCGCGCACCTGGGTGGGGCGCGGGTCGAGGACCTGCAGGGCGCGATGCCGCAGCGCGAGCGCGGGCCCGAGTTCGTGGTGGTGCTGGTGAGCGAGTTCTTCGACGGCGTGCCGTGGCTGGAGCGCGTGTATCAGGCCGGCGCGCTGTGGGACGCCGCCGAGATGGGCGCGGAGGCCGACGTGCACTGCTACACGCCCTCCGAGCTCGAGCGCAAGCGCGCGGCGCTGCGCTCGGTTCGTGAAGCCGTCGATCACGGGATCCCCCTGCTCAAGTAGCACTTCTGCCGCGCCGATGGACCCCGCGGAGGATCTCCGCGCTGCACGCCGTCGCGGCTGGGGGCACCCGCGGCGGCGAGCGCGGCGAGCCCTCTCGGAGAAACGTCCTTCCTGGGCCCCTATAGCGGCTACGTTTTGGCGCGGGCGCGCACCCTTCCTCGGTGCCGACAGCCGGCGAACGCGCGCAGCGAGCGACCGAGGGGAACGCCCACCGTCCGCCGAGAAACGTCCTTCGTTGGGGCCCATAGCCCCTGATGAAGGACGTTTTGCGCGCTCGTCCGCAAGGCAAGCCGACCGAACTACGCGGAGCGGTTCGCGCGCGCTGTCGTTAGGAACTGCAGCTAGCCGATCGCGACCATGCGCTCGATCGGGATGCGCGCCTTCGCGGCGATGTCCTCGGGGACCTTGACCTCGTACTTGAGGTCGCGCAGCGCGTCGCGCAGCTTCGTGAGCGTGATCATCTTCATGTAGCGGCACGACGCCGCCTCGTTGGCGGCGATGAAGTCCACGTCGGGCGCGGCCAGCTGCAGCGGGTAGAGCATCCCGGTCTCGGTGGCGACGATCGCCTCGCCGCCCGGCCGAGCGTCTTTCGCGTACCTCAGCATCCCGCCCGTCGAGAGCATGTGCACGCCCTCGCTGGAGACGTCGCCGGCCGCCACGTACTCCATGACCTGCGTGACGCAGCCGCACTCGGGATGGATCAGGAACTCGGCCTCCGGGTGACCCGCGCGCATCTCGTTGATGTCATCGGGCCGGATCCCGGCGTGGACGTGGCACTCCCCGTCCCAGACGTGGAGCTTGACGCCGAGCTCCTTCTCCACGTACGCGCCGAGCCACATGTCCGGCCCGAAGAGGACTGGCGTATCCGGTCCGTGCGTCTCGAGCACGTGGCGCACGACGTCGACGGCGTTCGCGCTCGTGCAGCAGTAGTCGGTCAGCGCCTTGATCTCGGCCGTCGTGTTGACGTACATGACGGTCTGCTGGCCCGGGAACTTCGCCTGCCAGGCGCGCAGCTCGTCGGGCGTGATCGAGTCGGCGAGCGAGCAGCCCGCGTCGAGGTCCGGGATCAGCACCGTCTTGTCGGGCGACAGGATCGAGGCCGTCTCGGCCATGAAGTGCACGCCGCAGAACGCGATCAGCTCCGCGTCCGTCGCGGCGCCCCGGCGGCTGAGGCCCAGTGAGTCGCCCACGTAGTCGGCGACGTCCTGGACCTCGGGCACCTGGTAGTTGTGGGCGAGGATGACCGCGCCGCGCTCTTGCACAAGCGCGCGGACCTCCTCCTTGAGGGCCGGGATGTCCTCGGCCGGGAGGGTTGGCGAGGGGGCCATGGGAAGGTTCATGGCAAGGGCTCCAGGATCAGCGAGAGGTCTAGGGCGGGGGCGGAGTGCGTGAGCGCTCCTACCGAGATGAAGTGTAGGCCCTCGACTGCGTGGGCCCGGACCGTTTCGAGCGTGATCCCGCCGCTTGCCTCGAGCTCCGCGCGGCCCGCCACCTGCTCGACCGCCGCCCGCAGCCGGCCGGGATCCATGTTGTCCAGCAGCAGGCGCGGGGCACCCGCCGCGAGCGCCTGCTCGATCTCGTCCGGGTTGCGCACCTCGACCTCGAGTGCGAGGTCGGGATACGAACCACGCGCCCGTTCGATCGCCGCGGCGATGCCGCCCGCGGCGGCGATGTGGTTCTCCTTGATGAGGATGGCGTCGTAGAGGCCGGTGCGGTGGTTCGTCCCGCCGCCGGCGCGGACCGCGGCCTTCTCGAGCGTGCGCAGCCCTGGCGTGGTCTTGCGCGTGTCGAGGATCTGCACGCCGGTGCCCTCGACGGCGCGCACGTAACGAGCCGTCATCGTCGCCACGCCGCTCAACCGCTGCAGCAGGTTGAGCGCGACCCGCTCGCCGCTCAGCAGCGCCCGGGCCGAGCCGTCGATCCGCAGCACCTGCGTCCCGGGCTCCTGCCAGACCCCCTCCGGGCTCAACCGCTCGAACGCGGCCGCCGGATCGAGCTGCGCGAAGGTCGCCTCGGCCGCGTCCAACCCGAACACCACGCCCGGCGCCTTCTGCGTGATCGTCGCCCTCGCGCGCGCCGCGGCGTCGACCGTCGCCAGCGTCGTGGCGTCCCCGCTGCCCACGTCCTCGCCGAGCGCGGCCTCGACGATCTCCGGAAGCTCCATGCCCCGAGGATATGGTGCGGCTGTGCGCGCCCTCCTGCTCGAATCCGAGACCGGCCCGTCCGGCCTGCGGCTCGGCGAGATCGACGAGCCGTCCGCCGCCGACGGCACCGTGCTGATCGACGTCCATGCCGCCGGCGTGGGCTTCGTCGATCACCTCATCTGCCGCGGCGAGTACCAGATTCGCCCGCCGCTGCCGTTCGTGCCGGGGCTCCGAGGCCGGCATGCGCGTGGCGGCGGGCACGGCGTTCGGCGGATGGGCGCAGGTCGTCGCGGCGCCGTCGTTTCTCGTCATGCCGCTGCCGGATGAGACGAGCATCGACGCGGGCGCAGGCTTCGTCGTGAACTTCCAGACGGCGCACCTGGCGCTCACGCGCCGCGGGCGCCTCGCCGAAGGCGAGGTCGTGCTGGTCCACGGCGCCGCCGGCGGCGTCGGCACGGCGTGCCTCCAGGTCGCCCGCGCGCTCGGCGCGGGAACGATCATAGGCGTGGCGAGCGGGCGCGAGCGGATGGCGGTCGCGATGGCCGCCGGGGCCGACCACGCGCTCGACGCGAACGACGACTGGGTCGCGCGGACGCGCGATCTGACCGGTGGCCGCGGCGCCGACGTCGTGTGCGATCCGGTCGGCGGCGAGGCGCTCGGGCAGTCGCTGCGCTGCATGGCGCCGGAGGGACGGCTGCTCGTGATCGGCTTCGCGGCCGGCTCGATCCCGGCCATCGAGGCGAACCGGCTGCTGCTGCGCCACCACGAGGTGATCGGCGTCAACTGGGG